>CAZRKY010000011.1:0-23300 GCA_964600375.1 uncultured Caulobacteraceae bacterium
CAGTCCGGCGGGGTTTTCGCCTGAGTCCGGGCAGGGGGGGCATCGGTCCCGGACCCAGGCCGCTCGATCCGCGCAAGGGCGTGGTCGAGCGCGTCGGGGGACATAGGGGCTCCCGACAGGTCTTCGAGCAGCGCGCCGCCCACCGCCTCGGCGGCGGCGACGCTGGCCCGGCATGAGGGGCAGACGTGGACGTGAGCGGCGATGACGAGCGCGCGGGCGGGTCCAAGACTGCCCGCGGCGTAGTCGATCAGGAGGGCGTCTGACGGGTGGTGATTGATGCTCATGGTCTTGTTCATGCCAGGTCTCCCACCAGACCGCGGAGGCGGGCGAGGGCGAGACGGAGGCGGGATTTCACGGTTCCCAGGGGGAGGTTCAGGTCCTTGGCGATTTCGGAGTGGGCCTTGTCCTGGAAGAAGGACTGGCGGACCACCTCGGCCTGGTCGCGGGGCAGGGCGGCCATGGCGGTCTTGAGGCGCGCGTCGCGCTCGGCGGCGGCTACGACCGCGTCGGCGGCGGGCTCGGCCGGAGGTTCGTCGGTCGGGTCGTCCTCGATGCGGGGTCGGCGCTGGCGGCGGATGGCGTCGATGCGCAGGTTCCGCGCGATGGCGAAGATCCAGGTCGAGGCCCCGGCGCGGGACGGGTCAAAAAGGGCCGCCTTGCGCCAGACGCTCAGCAGGGCCTCCTGCGCCAGTTCCTCGGCGGCCTCGGGGGCCGCGCCCAGGCGCAGCATGTAGCTCTTAACCCGGGGCGCGAAGTGCTCGAACAGCAGGGCGTAGGCGTCGCGGTCGCCGCGCTGGGCCACCGCCACGATCAGGTTGGCGGGCTCGTCCGCTCGGGGCTTGGTCATGACAGGGCTCAAGCCACGCCCCCACGCACGCAGGCGGCGCGGTTCCGCGGGCGGGAACAGGCTCTTCTCACATGCAAGGGCGGCTGCATTCATGCCCCTCCTACGGGGCCACGGCTCAGGTGGATCACCCTAGCAGCAACAACGCGCCGCCGGGTCTCCTGGATCACGGGCGCGATGATCCAAGCCGCGAGGGCGCCCGTAGCGACAGCCATAGACCCAAGTTTGCGAGGCTGCCCCGTGCCGTTTGATTCCGCGTCCCGAATTGTCCCCTTCGATCGGCGTCCGCAAGCCGAACCTCTCGACATCGCGGTAATCGGCGCAGGGATAGCCGGCATGTCGGCGGCCTGGATGCTCAGCCGCAACCACCGGGTCACCGTCTATGAGCGCGAACCCCGTCTGGGCGGCCACAGCCACACGGTCGAAGCCCCCTCGCGTGGCGGCGACGGCGCGCCCATCCCCGTCGACATGGGTTTCATCGTCTACAATGAGGCCAACTACCCCAACCTGGTCGCCCTGTTCGATCACCTCGGCGTGGCGACCAAGGGCTCCGACATGTCCTTCGGCGTGTCGCTCGACGACGGGCGGCTGGAGTACTCCTCCAACAGCGCCGCCAGCCTGTTCGCCCAAAAGCGCAACCTGCTCAGCCCGCGCTTCTGGTCGATGCTGTCCGACCTCGTGCGCTTCTACCGCGAGGCGCCGCAGGACTGCTGCGCGCTGGATCAGCGCCTGACCTCGCTGGGCGATTACCTGTGCGAACAGGGCTACGGCCGCGCCTTCCAGGACGACCATCTGCTGCCCCAGGCGGCGGCCATCTGGTCCACTTCAGCGGCCTCGATCCGCGACTTTCCGGCCGCCGCGTTCATCCGCTTCTGCCAGAATCACGGGCTGCTCAAGCTGAAGGGCCGGCCCGAATGGCGCACGGTCGCCGGCGGCAGCCGGGCCTATGTCGAGAAGCTGACCGCGGCCTACGCCGACCGGGTGAGGCTGGGACGCGGCGTCCGCGGCGTGCGCCGGGGCGAGGACGGGGTGCTGGTGCTCGACGCCCAGGGCGAAGTCCGTCGCTACGACCACGTGGTCATCGGCGCCCACGCCAACGAGGCGTTGCGCATGCTGGACGATCCGTCGGCGGAGGAAGCCGCACTGCTGGGCGCCTTCCGCTACACGCCCAACCGCGCGGTGCTTCACTCGGATGAGAGCCTGATGCCGCGGCGGCGGAACTGCTGGTCGAGCTGGAACTACGTTGGCCGCCGTCCAGGCGGTCCCGCCGAGGCCGACCAGGGCGACCTGTGCGTTTCCTACTGGATGAACAAGCTGCAGCTGCTGCCCGACCACACGCCCCTGTTCGTGACCCTCAACCCCGGCAAGGAGCCCGCCGAGGACAAGATCATCCACGCCCAGACCTACGAGCACCCGCTGTTCGACGCCGCCTCGATCCGCGCCCAGCGCCGGCTCTGGTCGCTGCAGGGCAAGCGCAACACCTGGTTCTGCGGAGCCTACTTCGGTTCGGGCTTCCACGAGGACGGTTTGCAGGCCGGCCTGGCCTGCGCCGAGGCGCTGGGCGGACTGAAGCGTCCCTGGACCGTGGCCGAGGAATCCGGGCGTATCCATGTGGAGCCCTGGCTCGAGACCGCCGCATGACGGCGCTTCGGTCCGGCCTCTATGCGGGATCGGTGTTCCACCGCCGGTTCCGGCCGCGCGGGCATTACCTGAAGCACAGCCTGTTCCAGCTGCTGCTGGACCTGGACGAGGTCGCGGCGCTGGACCGCCGCCTGCGCCTGTTCTCGGCGGACCGCTTCAACCTGTTTAGTTTCCGGGCGTCGGACCACGGGGACGGGACCGGCGACCTGCGCGCCTGGGTCGAGGCCCGGGCGGCCAGCGCGGGCGTCGACATGGCGGGCGGCGCGATCCAGATGCTCGTCATCCCGCGCATCCTGGGGCACGCGTTCAATCCGATCACCGTCTATTTCTGCCGTGACCGGACCGGCGCGCTGGCGGTGCTGATCTACCAGGTCAACAACACCTTCGGCGAGCGGCACAGCTATGTCATCGCGGTGGAGGACCCGACGGCGCGGGTGGTGCGCCAGACCTGCGCGAAGCGCTTCCACGTCTCGCCCTTCATGGACCTGGACATGACCTACGCGTTTGCGGTCAAGCCGCCGGGCGAGGCGGTCACCGTGCAGGTCGATGCCTCGGATTCCGAAGGGCCCAAGATCGCCACCGCATTCTCGGGCGAGCGGCGCACGCTCACCGACGGCGCGCTGCTGCGCGCCTTCCTGGGCCAGCCGCTGATGACGCTGAAGGTCGTCGTCGGGATCGGGTGGGGCGCCCTGCGGCTGTGGACCAAGGGGATCCGCTATCGTCCCAAGCCCGCGCCGCCGCGCGAGGAAACCACCGTCGTCGGCCGCCGCCGGCTTGGCCAGGCCGCCTAGGGAAGGTTGGCCAGCACCGGCAGCACGTGGATGGACTGCAGGTACTCGAGGCCTTCCGCCACCGGGATCGCCAGCAGGAAAACCAGGCCGTCGGCGAAGGTCCGCATCACGCGCACCGGCTGGACCGTGAGGCTGTCCCGGTCCCACCAGAGCGAGGGGTTGGGCAGGAAGCGCGGGGTCGAGCGCAGGTAGGCGGCGTAGGTCTCGCCGTGCACCTTGATCAGGGCGGCTTCCTCGCGACGCACCAGGATGGCGAAGACGATGTAGCAGACGACGGTGCAGATCAGCGCCACCACCAGCGAGCCGGTCTGGGCCCCGATGCCGGCCGCGCCGATGAAGGAAAACACGTAGAGCGGATTGCGGACGATCGAGTAGGGACCGTTGTCGATCAGATCACGGACCTTGCGGCCGCCGATGTAGAGCGAACACCACACGCGGCCCAGGATGCAGACCACGATCAGCGCAAGGCCGAGCTTCTCGACGAGTTCGTGGGTCTCGTTACCCATGCCCTGACCCTGGGTCACGGCGAACGCCGCAAGGCCAACCAGAAGCACGACCCCGAGGGTCACCTTGCGCGCGGCCTGAACCGCGGACAGCGAAACATAGGAAGGGGTGGTCAAGGCGGCGCTCCGCGGGGGCTCCAGCGCCCCAGGCGTTGCTATAACACGGTCGTTTCATCGAAGTCAGGGTGTCGTGACGCCGCAATGACGCCCCTAGTGCTTGCGGCCTGACCCGCCGGGGTTCTTGCCCCCGCCGTCCTGCTTGTTGACGGTCGCCCAGGCCCGACGCTCGGCCTCTTTCTCGGAAACGCCTTTTTCTTCATAGCCTTCCGCGATGTGGTCGGCCTTGCGCTCCTGCTTGTCGGTGTACTTGCTGGTTTCGCCGCGGGGCATGGCTTGCTCCAGGAATTTGATCTGGATCAAACCGTCGTTCGCCGAGAGGGGTTCCCGTTCGCCCGGAAATGTCCGCCTACGGCATGATCCCCAGTCGAATCTCGCCCACGCCCTCCACGCCGCCTGTCATCGTCTGGCCGCGCCGGACGGGTCCGACGCCGTCGGGGGTGCCGGTGAAGATCAGGTCCCCGGGCTGGAGTTCGACACTCCGTGACAGGTGCGCGATGGTCTCGGCGACGGTCCAGATCATGTCGCGAAGGTCGCCGTCCTGACGAACCTGACCATCAACGGCCAGCCAGATGCGCCCCTCGCCCGGGTGTGGGCCCGGCCGGATCGGCGAAATCGGCGCGGAGCGGTCAAAGCCCTTCGCCATGTCCCAGGGCTTGCCGGCCTGCTTGGCTTCCGCCTGCCGGTCGCGGCGGGTGAGGTCGATGCCCACCGCGTATCCAAAGACGTGGTCCAGAGCCTGATCGACCGGGATGGTCTCACCGCCCCGGGCGATTGCGCACACCAGCTCGATCTCGTGATGCAGGTCCGCCGTGTCCGGCGGATAGGGGATGGTCGCGCCGCTCTCGACCACCGCGTCGGCGGGTTTGGAGAAGAAGAACGGCGGCTCGCGCCCGTCGCCGCCCATCTCGCGGGCGTGGGCGGCGTAGTTGCGCCCGACACAGAAGATGCGGCGCACGGGGAAGCGGTCGGCCGATCCCCCCACGGCGACGGAGGGCTGGACGGGCGGCTCAAGGACGTAGGTCATGGCCCCTGAGTGCCACGATCCCGCGCCCGGCGAAACGTCAGGCGCGCTGGAGCTGGAACTCCGGCGCCAGGGGGTCGGCCGCGCGGCGGCGGTCGGTCGCCTTTAGCAGGCGGGCCAGGGCCAGCTTGCCGAGCGCGACGGGATGCAGGCCCTGCTGCACGCCCGGGCGGGCCCCGAACATCCGCCGCAGCTTGCCGTTGGCGTAGATGACGTTGGCTCGTGCGATCGCCTGCGGCGTCATGAACTCCACCGACAACGACACGTTCAGACTGTCGGAATTGACGATGCGGTGGGGCGCGTTCTGGGGCCAGGTCACCATCATGCCGGGTTCGAAGACGATCTTCTGCGCGCCCTCGTCCCAGGCCGGGTCGAAGGCGAACTGCTCGGCGGTTTCCTTGAGCACGATCCGCTCCAGGTCCTCCTGGCCGACGTAGGGCTCGGTGGCTGGATAGATCCAGACGGTCTTGGTCCCGCGGATCTGCCACAGCGACACCAGGGCGACGTCGAGGTGGTAGAAGACCTGGGCGCGGGGCGAGGAGATGAGCAGGCCGAGGTCGCGCTTGAAGGTCTTCACGTGGGGCGCGAAGCGGGCCTTGTCGGCGAAGATCTCGTCGCAGAGGTCGGCGTAGTCTTGATCGTGATCGTTGACCGCCCGCAGGTTCAACCAGATGCGCCCCGAGCGGGCGGCTTCCAGCAGCTCCTTGCCGGACAGGTCCCCGGGCTTGCCGCGCTTCCAGCTTTTCCAGTCCAGCGGATCGGGCCCCATGGTGAAGACGCCCAGCTTGTCGCGCGGATAGCGGTCCAGGATCTCGGTCAGGGCGACGTCGGTGAACATCATCCGCTGCTGCAGCTTGTGGCGGAAGCTCACGGTCTCGCGGGTGAAGGCCTTCGCCTTGTCCGCGGTCCAGTCGGTAATGATCGAAGGCTTCATTCTGCGCCCCGTTTCCCCATGGTCATGCGGCCGCCGAACGGCCGTAGAATTCGATCTTGAAGACGCCGAACCACAGGAGCTTGCCGAGCCCCCGGGCAGCGCGGTCCAGCGTCCGGGCCCGCGCGGGCGACTTCATCAGCCATTGCAGCGCGGCCAAGGCGCCGAAGACGACGACCTGCGCCGACCCCTGCGCCATCCAGCCGAGCACGCCGGTCCAGCGCGCCGGCTGCGCGGCGGCGGCCGCGGCGGTGGGGCCCTGCCCGTAGGCGAAGGCGCGGCGCATGGCGTAGCCCAGGTTGGCGCGGCTTTCCGGCACGTGCTCGCGCACCCAGGCCTCGGGCGCCCAGGCGAAGCGGGCCCCGCGCGCCTGCATGGTCCCGAACAGCAAATCGTCCTCGCCGCCGATGTGGTCTCGCTCGGCCGCGAACGGATTGACCTGCGTCGGCATGGCGGAGCGCACCACCAGGCTGTCGCCGCAGCCGTAGTAGGCGTCGATCAAGCCTGCCCGGGCCGGCCCCATGCGGGAGAAGAAGTCCTCGAGGTAGGCGCGATGCTCGACGGTCGAGTCGGGCAGGACCGCGCGAACGGGGCCGAAAACCACGGCGGCGCCGAACTCGGCCTGGGCGGACACCAGGGCCGCCAGCCAGTGCGCCGGCGCCTCCTCGTCGTCGTCCAGGAACGCAACCATGTCTCCGCGCGCGACCGCCATCCCGGCGTTGCGCGCCTGGGCGACGCCGGGGATGGGTGCATGAACGTAGACGCAGGTGAGTGTCGCCTCGCCGTGGAGCGCATCGAAGGCCGCGCGGGCGGATCCGGCCGGATCGTTGTCGACCACCACCAGTTCCAGCTCGCCCGGCGTGAAGCCCTGCTGGGCGAAGATCGAACGCACGGCCACGCTCAGGGCGTCGGGCCGGCGGCATGTGGGTACGACGATGCTGATACGCGGGGCGGTCATTCCGGGGCGCCTCCGCCCAGGCGCAGGGACGCGCCCCGCAGCGCCGTCAGCACGCCCCGGACCCGACCGGGCAGGGTGGGCTCGGCGGCGGCGATATGATCGAGGCGGCGTCCGACGCGGACGAGGGCCGAGGGGCGTTCGGCGAAGCGTCGCGCCGACGGCGGACGGCCGCCGGACACCATGCCCTGGGCGATGCTCTCGGATTCGGCGGCGAAGGGCTTCTTGTAATGGTCGTGGCCGCCGGACAGGTCGTAGGTCTTGAGCCCCAGGCGGCCCATGGCGCGAATGGCCTGGCTGACCAGGGTGACGCCCGGGCCGTAGGCGGCGAAATCCGGATCAAAGGCGGCGATCCAGGGATGGAAGGCGGCGCCGGAGCGAATACCGAAATGACCCGCGATGGGCCGTCCGCCGGCCCGCAGGGTGACCAGCAGCCCCTGCATGGGGCCTTCCGTGGTCGCGAACAGGGAGCTCATGAGCGACTGCGCCCATTCCGGCGCCAGGACATCGTGCAGGCCGCTGCGCTGGAATTGCTCGCTCTTCCAGCCCATCAGAAGCTCGAAGGCCTCGCGGTCGTGGTCCGGAGCGGTCAGGGTGACGGCCCCGCACTCGCGCTCCAGCTTGTGCTCGAGCCGACGCATGTTCTTGAAGCGCTTGGGACTGTCGGCCCTCAGGGCCTCGAAATAGGCCTCCGGGCTGCCGTCGAGTCGGATGCCGTAGACCGGGCTGCGCACGGAGACGTGCTCGGCGAAGCGGCCTTCCGGGTCCACCAGACCTTCGAAGAGGAAGCGCCGCACGCCCGACGCCGCCAGCAGTTCGGTGGGCGAGAACGGGACGCCGGGCGCGGTGATCACGCCATGGTAGTCCGAAAATGGGGCGCCCACCGGACGGGCCAGACCGCCGGGCCGGGCGTGATGCGGCCAGAAGAGGACGGGGCTGCACGCGCGCCAGCCGACGGTGACGCGCACGTCGTCGCGCACGGCGCCCACCGCGAGGGTGAAATCGGGGCCCAGCAAGGGGCTGGCGAAGGCAGGATTGGATGCACAGAGGTCGCGCCAGACCTGGATCAGGTCCGGAGTCAGATCTCGCGGGTGCATGGTTTCCGTCTGCAGCATCGTGCGGCGTTGCCCTCGGGGAGGGAGGTCCCCGAGGGCCGACGCTGCAAAGACCGGGCCGTGGGGGGGAGGGTGGCCCAGTCGTGCTGTCGAACGCTTACGCTTACAAACTCAACGCTACGGGTACGCTTACAACTCTACGCTTACGCTACTGAACCGGATCAACCTTCGCGCATGAACTGGCGAAGCTGGATCTGGGCAACCTCCGTCGCGCCCGCGCCGCTGAGCTTCAGACGGTCGATCTCGCGCTGGAGGAAGGTGGTGAAGAGGTCCGAGGATTCCGGCGACAGCTGGCGCAGGGTGCGCGCGGCGGCGCGGCTGATGGCCAGGGCCACATCAAGATCAATGTCGACAACCGCGCTCCGCGCGGAAAGGTCTTCGTGCGGCCGGAGGGGACCACCCGTCGTGTCTGCCATTTTTTTATAGTTTCACTGGGGAGGTGAGACGCCCGGTCCGGCTAGATCCCGTGCGGCTGTGCGTCAGGAGGGCGCGCGCGGGGCGGGCCAGATGATCCTCGCCTGTGACGAGAATGTGGCGAGCGGGCTCCGAAAGGTCATTTTTCGCGACTTCTACGGTCGTTCGGCAATCCTGGGGCGAGCCGCGGGCTTTCCTCGCGCTGATAACGACTCGGGGGACCGCTTCGCCTAGGGCTTCGCCTTCTGGACGGCGATCCAGGCATCGACCCGCTGGTCGAGCAGATCCATCGGCAACGGACCGCCCCGCAGCACGAAGTCATGGAAGGCGCGGATGTTGAACTTCTCGCCGAGGGCCGCCTCGGCCCGGCGGCGCAGTTCCTTGAACTTCAGCTCGCCGATCTTGTAGGCCAGCGCCTGTCCGGGCCAGCCGATGTAGCGCTGCAGCTCGGTCTCGATGTTGTGCGGCGCGAGGGCCGAATTGTCGCGGAAGCAGGCGCGGGCCTGTTCGATGCTCCAGCCCTTCCAGTGGATGCCGGTGTCGGCCACAAGGCGGCAGGCGCGCCACATCTCGTAGCTCAGCTTGCCGAACCGTTCATAGGGCGTGCGGTACATGCCCATCTCAATGCCGAGGTACTCGGAATACAGGCCCCAGCCCTCGACGAAGGCGGTCACGTCGGCGTTGCGCCGGAACCAGGGCATGTCGGTCAGTTCCTGCTGGTTGGCGATCTGCAGGTGGTGGCCGGGGACGGCCTCGTGGAGAGTCAGCGCCGGCAGTTCATAGAGCGGGCGCTGGTCCAGCTTACCGGTGTTGACCATGTAGCCGCCCGCCACGCCCAGCTCCATCGAACCCTGGTTGTAGCGGCCGGTGGTGTACTGGTCCTCGATCTCGCGTGGCACCGGCCGCACGCCATAGGGAAGGCGCGGCAGGCTCTCGCGGAACAGCATGGGCAGCCGGTCGTCGGAACGCTTGGCGATCTCCGATGCCTTCTCCATCAGGTCTTCGCGGCTGGTGGCGTAGAATTGCGGGTCGGTGCGCAGGAAGTGCAGGAAGCCGGCGAAATCGCCCGTCCAACCCGCTTCGCGCATCACCCCGTCCATCTCGGCGCGAATGCGCGCGACCTCCGACAGACCCAGGTCGTGGATCTGGTCGGGCGTCATGTCGGTGGTGGTGTAGCCGCGCGCCTGGAAGGCGTAGTACTCGCGTCCGCCCGGCATGGAGCCGACGCCCAGGCCCTTGCGCGCCTTGGAGGCGTATTCGGTCTCGACGAAGCGCAGGAAGCCCTCGCGGGCGGGGCGCACCTTGGTGGTGACGACCTGGCGCAGGCGCTCGCGGAGCGCCGCCTGTTCGGCGGCTGGAATGGTGGCGGGGAGGTTTTCGAAGGGCTTGAGGACCACGTCCTGATCCAGCGGCAGGGCGACCTCGGCGCGCATGACCGCTAGGGCGCTGTCGACCACCGACCGCGGCTGGGTGAAGCCCGTTCGAATCCCGCGGCGGGCCGATTCCGTGACATCGGCGAACACCCGGGTCACGCCGTCCAGGCGCTTGAGATAGGCCTCCGCGTCGGCGCGCGAGGTAATGCGGGTCGACGACGCCAGATAGCCGAGGAAGGTCGACGGACCGCCTTCGGAATCGAAGGCCAGCCGTCCGCCATCATACTGCACGGACTCGATCGAGCGCTTCAGCACCCGGGTCAGGAAAGCGTGGTTCAGGCGCGCGTCGTCCGTGGACAGCCGCGAGGCGTCGATCCGCGCCAGGCGTTCGGCGAACTTCTTCGCGTCCTCGCCCCGGCGGATCTCGGCGGCGCGAGAGAAGTCAGGCATCCGGGCCAGGGCCTCGCGGTCGCCCTCGCTGCCGGCGGTGAAGGGGTCTTCGCCTTTCTGATAGGCCTCGTAGTCCGCGAGCAGGGCCGCGAAGGCCAGGTCCTCGGCGGTCGCCTGGACCGCGGCCGGCGCCGGCGCGGGTTGGGCCTGGACGGCTGCGGTCGAGGCGAGCGCGATGGCGAGCGCGGTGGTGGCGGCCTTGAGCATGAACGTGATCCCCGATCCTGAAGCGCGCGGATAGTTGCCCGTGCGGGCGTGCGCGTAAACGGGTCTGGGGGTTACGGCTTTGTAATGCTCAGTTTCGAGGCTCGGCGGTCTCGCCGTCCAGGGGGTCGTCGTCATCGCCAAGGCGGCGCATGTCGGCGCGGAGCAAGTCCTCCATGCGCGGCGAGCTTTCGCGCGACGCCACGGTGAAGCGTTCCTCGTCGCCCCACAGCGGGCGAAGCTCCTGAAACAGCTTTTCGTCGTGCAGGCGGAACAGGCGCGCGGCCCGCTCGGCCCGGTAGGCGCGCCAGCCCAGCGCCCGCAGGGTCTCCGAGGCCAGGGCCAGGCCGCCTTCGAAGGTCTCGCGCTCGACCACGTGGGCGCCCTTGTTGAGCAACTCATAGGCGTGGCGGCGGTCGAAGGCGCGGGCCAGGACCGTGAGATTGGGGAAGGCCTCGCGGGCCATCTCGACCAGCTCGCTGGCCTTGTCCGGATTGTCGATAGCGATGACCAGGACCCTGGCCTTCTCGGCGCCGGCGGCGCGCAGCAGGTCGAGGCGCAGCGCATCGCCGTAATAGACGTGGCGGCCGAACTGGCGGAGCAGCTCGATCTGCTCGACCGAGTTTTCCAGCACCGAGGTCTCGAAACCGTTGGCATTCAACACCCGGCTGACGATCTGGCCGAAGCGACCGACGCCGGCGATGAGGACCTGGGGCTCGGCCCCGTCGAAGTCGTTTTCGGGCTCTTCCGGCGTTTCAACCCTGGCGCGGGAGAGGCGTTGCCAGGCGGCGAAGACAAGGGGCGTGGCCGCCATGCTCAGCGCCACGGCGGCGGTCAGGAGGCCGGCGAACTCGGCGTCCATGACCCGGTTGGCGACGGCGAAGGTCAGCAAAACAAAGGCGAATTCGCCGCCCTGGCTGAGCGCCGCGCCGGCGGTTCCAGCGTCGCGCCAGTTCTCGCCGAAGAGGCGCCCGACGACGGCCATGACCAGGGCTTTCAGCGCCATGAGGCCAAGCGTCAGGGCGGCCAGCAGCAGCGGCTGCTGCATCACCAGGGGAAGATCCAGCCCGGCGCCCACGGTGATGAAGAAGAGGCCGAGCAACAGGCCGCGGAACGGCTCGATGTCGGTTTCCAGCTCGCGACGGAACTCGCTCTCGGCCAGGACCACGCCGGCGAGGAAGGCGCCCAGCGCCGGCGACAGGCCGACCGACTGCATCAGCAGGGCCACGCCCACCACCAGCAGCAGGGCGGAGGCCGTGAAGGTCTCGCGCAACTGCAGCCGCGCGATGAAGCGGAAGGCGGGCCGGGTGAGGTACCGCCCGGCGATGACGATCCCCAGGACGGCGGCAAGGATGGCCAGCGCCTGCAGCCAGGCGGGCAAACCCGCCATGGGTCCCGGCGCGGCGGCGGTCGCCGGCGCGCTGCCCGCGGCGGCCAGCAACGGCAGGAAGGCCAGCAGCGGGATGACCGCCAGGTCCTGGAACAGCAGCACCCCGAAGGCGGACCGCCCGGCCCGGGCCCGGCGTATGCCGTTCTCCTCCAGCAGCTGCAGCACGATGGCGGTCGAGGACATGGAGAGGATGAGGCCGGTGGCCAGGGCCACGCGCACATCGAGCCCGGCCAGCACGCCCGCCCCGGTCAGCACCGCGGTGGTCGCCGCCAGCTGGCCCAACCCGGCGCCGAAGATGGCGGTGCGCAGGCTCCAGAGCAGCGCCGGCTGGACCTCCAGCCCGATCAGGAAAAGCAGCATGACCACGCCGAATTCGGCGACGTGGCGCACGTCCTCGGTTTCGCCGACCAGATTGAGCGCAAAGGGGCCGATGATCAGGCCGGCGATCAGATAGCCCAGCACCGCCCCAAGGCCGATCCGCTTGGCGAGCGGCGCGGAGATGGCGGCGGCGGCGAGATAGACCACGATGGTGGCGAGCTGGCCGTCCATCAGGCGGCGCCCTTCGGCGTCTTGCGCGCAACCGGCGTCATCGAGGCGGCCAGCTTCTCGAGCCGGCGGCGATAGAGCGCCATGCCCTTCTCCATGCCTTCCAGCTCAAGCGCCTGGGCGCCGTGCAGCACGAAGGGGTCCGCCCAGGTCAGACCGCAGTAGCCGGCCGCCTCCTGCAGCGGGCGCAGGAACTGGTCCAACGGGAAGCGGTAGACGCCGTTCTCGTAGGCGTCGCGGTTGGCGCCGGTGGAAAGGGCGCACATCAGGGTCCGGCCCTTGAGCTTGGCGCCTTCGCCGAAGGCGAAACCGCGCGACCAGGACAGGTCCATCCACTCCTTCAGCAGCGACGGGATGGAAAACCAGTAGAGCGGAAACTGCAGCACGATCAGGTCGTGGTCGTACATCAGCCGGTGCTCGGCCGGCACGTCGATGGTGAAGTCGGGGTAGACCTCATAAAGGTCATGCAGGGTCAGGCCGGGCAGGTCGCGGACGGCGTCAGCCATGGCCGGGGCGATCCGCGCCTGCTCGAGCGCCGGATAGGCGTAGACAAGGAGGGTGCGGACGTCGGAGGCGGGCTCGGCCATGGCCCTGCTTAGGGGGCGATGGTCATGGGCGGCAAGTGACGATTTCAGCCTGAAGGATGCGGCCTCGGCGTCATCAACCTGTCGGCGTGATGACCAGATTGCGATAGTGCGCCGTGCTGCCGACCGCCGCCCACAGGGCCAGGCGGCCGGTGTCGGGCCCTTCCGGCGGCAGCCGATCCACCGCCAGCGAGGGGCGGGGCGCGCCGTTGATGTACACGGAGACGCGGGCCGGCTCGATCACCAGCCGGACATGGATCCACTCCCGCTCGCCGATGTCCGCATAGCTCTCGTACTGGCTGACCTTTTCCTCGCGCAGCCGCCGCCAGGTGTAGGCCGGGTGCGAGATGTACTGCAGGGCGTGGTTGCGCTGCTCCTGGCTGGCGGCGCGGCCGTTGGCCACGCGCAGGTAGACGCACTCGTACTGGTCCGGTCCGGACAGGTTGAACGCAAAGCCCACGAAGCCGCGAACCGCTTGGCTGAAGCCGGGCTGCACCTCGCCGGCGATGTCGAACTCGATCGCCCCGGTATGGAGCGTCACGCCCTCGATGACGACAGTTGTCTCAGTGTCGGTCTGTGGTCCGTCGAGGCGAACGCCGGGAGCGCCGAGATAGGTCTCCTCGCGCCCCGGCAGGGCGGGTGTTGAAGATGCGGCAGCCGTCGGGTGCGCGCCCGCGGCCAGGGCGATGGCGGCGACAAGCGCTGCGATCGTGATGGACATCATGGGTTTTCGCACGAGCAACACCTCACTTGTTCAAACATCGCCGAATAATTTAACAGATTGCGCCGAATGAGGAAGGGGCGCGGCCGGGTTGCGCCGGTGCGAGGTCGAGTGGCGCAATCCCTCGCGCTGCCGTGACGGAAGGCGCGGCGGGGCCTAGACTTGCCCGCATGACACACTGGGACTGGATCGCTCTGGGCGTCTTCGCCGTCTGCTGGCTGGCGTATGAGCCGGTGTTGCACGGCGTGTCGCGCAACACCGGGGCGATCACCAAGGACATGACGGTCATCCGCCAGGTCTGGATGCGGGCCATGGTGCGCCGGGACATCCGGCTGGTGGACAGCCAGCTCATGGGGCACGCCATCAACTCGGCGTCCTTCTTCGGCTCCGCCAACCTGATCCTGATCGCGGCGGTGGCGGGCGCCCTGTTCGGCGGCGGCAAGCTGCCGGACGTGTCGGGCCTGGGATTGCTGGTCACATCGCAAGGCGTGGAGCTGAAGCTGGCCCTGGTGATCCTCTGCTTGGCGCGAGGCCTGCTGGATTTCGTCTGGTCGATCCGCCAGCAGAACTACTGCCTGGCCCTGATTGGCGCCGCGCCCGAGGGGGACGGGCCCCGCGCCCACGCCTTCGCCGGCGCCGCCGCAGAGGTCCTGAATCCTGCCCTGACCGCTTTCAGCCGTGGGGTGCGCGGCTATTATTTCGCCCTCGCGGCGGCCGCCTGGCTGTATGGCCCTGCCTGGTTGGCCGCCGCCGCCATCGCCGCCACGGTGCTCCTGACCTGGCGACAGGCGAAATCCCCTGCGGCAGAAGGGATTCGCAAGGCTCGGGCGCTGCTGGAAGAGTCAGGCTCGTAACGCACGCGCAACAATTCGCGCAAAGGTGAATTTCGCGGGAATGGGTTACTGTGTAACGGTTCGTGATTAGTGCAGTGCAACATTTGTGCTTGCGCCTGTGTGCACTGCGGCGTAGCGTCTGGGGGTCGGTCGTTCCCTGACGGCCGGCAAATGCCCCTTTCGGGCGTTTCCTCCCTATCGAACTTTACCGCCTCGGCTTGTCCGGGGCGGTTTTTTCATGGGCGGAGAACGGCGGGCCAGTCCTGGGCGGCCAGGGTGGCGAACAGCTTTTCCAGGTGGCCGCGCAGGATAGGATAGCCCGGCCGCGGCTCGAGCGTCCGTTCATCCAGATAGAGTTCGCGATCCAGTTCGACCTGCAGCGCGTGCACGCCCTCGGCGGGCCGGCCGTGCATCTGGGTGGTGTAGCCGCCGGCGTAGGGCTGGTTCAGGGCGACGACATAGCCCATCGCCTCCAGTTCGCGCTTCATCAGGGCGGTCAGCCCGGGCGCGCAGGATTCGCCGTGCCGGTCGCCCAGCACCACGTCCGGCCGCGGCCGGCCCCGCCGCGCCTCGCTCCGCCCGGCGGCCGAGGGCATGGAGTGCCAGTCGATCAGCACCGCGTGGCCGAACCGCCGGCGGGCGGCCGCCAGCAATCCCGCCAGCGCCGCGTGCCAGGGCGCGTGCACCCGCGCCAGCCGCCCGCTGGCCTCGGCGAAACGCAGCTTGCGGGCGTAGATGGCGCGTCCGTCGCCGACCACCCGCGGCACCGCCCCCAGCCCCGCCGCCACCCGCGAGGAGGTGACGATGGCGCCCGGCGGCGCCGCGTCGCAGAACATGGCGGCGTCCAACTCCAACGGGTCGCGGTTGACGTCGACATAGGCCCGGCCCACCCGGCACAGCGCCAGCGCCGCCCCCGCCGCCCGTCCGCCCTCGATCAGGCGGTCGACCAGGGCGTCCTCGGAGCGGCGGATCTCGCGTGCGTTCAGCCGCGTCGCCTTCATCAGGTCGGCGGGATAGACGCGGCCCGAATGGGGCGAAGCGAACACCAGCGGCGTCTTCAAGACGCGCGGCCGCAACACCTCGAACGGCGGCCCGTCGTCCGCGGCGGCGGCGGGCGCGAGGTCGTCGTTCGGAACGGCCAGGGTCATGCCCCTATCAAGGCGCGGGCGGCGCTTTAGTCAACGCGGACGATCTTCCCTCAGTCCTTAGTCAACGCGGACGATCTTCCCTCAGTCCTTCGCCCTGTGCCCCCGTCACCACGCCGGCCGACCCGATTTGCGCGACCGGCGGTTTTCACGCGCGGTTTACGTCTGCGGGGCTAAGGTCGCGAAGTTGGTAAACGCCGTAAGGTCTCCATGGCCCGCATTCTCCTCGCTGAAGACGACGACAGCCTGCGCGGCTTCCTGGGGCGCGCCCTGGAACGCGCGGGTCACGAGGTGACCATCTGCGAGAACGGCGACGAGGCGATCGCCTCGCTCGACGACGGCCCGTGGGACCTGCTGCTCACCGACATCGTCATGCCCGGCGCCGACGGCATCGAGGTGGCCCGCGAGGCCGCCCAGCGCCAGCCGGAAGTCCGCATCATGTTCATCACCGGCTTCGCCGCCGTGGCCCTCTCCGCCGCCCAGTCGGCGCCGCAGGCCAAGGTGCTCAGCAAGCCCGTCCACCTGCGCGACCTGGTCGCCGAGGTGGAACGGATGATCGCGGCCTGACAGCAACGCGCCTAGCCGCTTGCACTAGGCAAAGCCGCTGGTCTATATGCCGCTTCCTTCCCGGCCGGACGCGTAGCTCAGTGGGAGAGCACCTCGTTGACATCGAGGGGGTCGCTGGTTCAATCCCAGCCGTGTCCACCATCCTGCTTCGCTCCTCCAGAGCTTCGCAGGACAAGTCCTCACCCGTCCTTCGAAGCAGGATGCCCTGCGAAGCGCTGCAGGCGCGAAGTAGGGCGACGTCAATCCCCAGCTCCGGACGGCGGGCCGTCCCGATCCTCAGAATCGATCGCCCTGACCGCTCCGCGACCGGCTATTTGGTCCGCGGAACGCCGCAGGTGTTGATCCCCAGGATCGCGTAGAGCGGGCAGAAGCCGACCAGGCCGGTCAGCAGCGGAACCAGGCCCAGCCAGGCCCACGGTGTCTGGGGGCCGATGAAAGCCATGGATAGGATGACGACCCCGGCGACAACGCGCAGGAGGCGGTCGAGCTTGCCTTCGTTCATTTTCATAGCGGGACTCCAGGAGCGGGCGCGACGGGGGTGTCGGGTCACGGGTTGGGCAAACAGGCGGATCAGCGGAAGGCGACGCCCGGCCGCACGCCGAGCTTCTTGAACACCATCGCGGCGGGGCAGAAGCCGGTGAACCCGGCCTGGATCATGTTGGCCCCGGCGAAGGCGCTGAGCAGGAACCACCAGGGGCTCACGAATTGGCCCAGCGCGAGGCCGCTCAGGACCACGAGGCCGGCGAAGATCAGGACGGAACGGTCAAGCGTCATTGCTATGCCTTTGCGGAGGTGGATTCAGGGGAAGGGCGTCAGGGCTTGATCTTGCGGATACCCATCACGTCCAGCGCCAGCTTTTCGTAGAAGGGCTCGCTCTCGCCGCGCCGGACCTTGGCCAGGAAGTATTTTTCAAAGGCGACCTTGGCCAGGTGCACCCAGCCGCCGCTGGCGGACCAGTTGACGTTGCGCGGCGGGATCTGGGGCTGGGCGACGAAGGCGACGCCGCCGTCGCCGAAGTCCGCCAGGCAGATGGCGTTCCAGGTCGCCTCGTGGGTCGCCGGCCGGCCCGCGACCAGGTCGCCCAGATTGTGGGCGATGGCGGTGACCATGCTCTCGATCATGAAGCCGGTCTTGGGCACGCCCACGGGCACCGGTGTCTTGCCGTTGGGGGCGATGGCGACACAGACGCCCAACGCGAAGACATTGGGGAAGGTCGGGTTGGCCTGGTGCTTGTCGACCAGGATGAAGCCGCGGGGATTGGTCAGGCCCTCGACGCCGCGCACGGCCTCGACCCCGCGAAACGCCGGCAGCATCATCGAATAGCTGAAGGGGACATCGTGGCCGGCCTTGACCGCGCCATCCTCACCGATTTCCTCGACATGCATCAGGCCGGCTTCGACCGAAGCGACCCTGGCGTTGGTGATCCACTTGATGTGGCGCTGGCGCATTTCGCTCTCCAGCAGGCCCTTGGTGTCGCCGACCCCGTCCAGGCCCAGGTGGCCGACGTAGGGCTCGGAGGTGACGAAGGTCATGGGCACCCTGTCGCGGATCTTGCGGCGCCGGAGCTCGGTGTCGAGGATCATGGCGAATTCGTAGGCGGGTCCGAAACAGGAGGCGCCCTGGACCGCGCCCACCACGATGGGGCCGGGGTTCTCGACGAATTGGTCGAACACCGCCGCCGCCGACTGGGCATGTTCCACATGGCAGATGGACTGGGTGAACCCCCCGTGCGGGCCGAGCCCGGGGATCTCGTCGAAGGCCAGCTCGGGGCCGGTCGCGATGACGAGATAGTCGTAGGCGACCACGCCGCCGTCGTTCAGTTCGATCTGGTTCTGGGCCGGGGAAACACGTTTGGCGCCGACGCCCGAGAAGCCGACGCCCTTCTTCCTGAACACCGGCGGCAGGTCGACCTCGATCGCCTCCCGTTCACGCCAGTGTACCGCGACCCAAGGATTGGACGGGACGAAGTGGAAGGTGTCGCCCTGCGACACCACGCTGACGTCCGCGCGGTCTCCGACGGCGTCCTTGATCTCGAAGGCGGCGATCGCCCCGCCCAGTCCGGCGCCCAGGACGACAATCTTCGGTTTGGCCATGGTCGGCTTCCTTCCAAAGGCCCCGGGGTCAAGGCGAAGCGTCCGCCATTCCCGCAAGGCCGGCTTGATCCGGATCCGATCCCGTCGCCGACATCGGCCTGGGCGGACCCTTCCTGCGCTTGACTGAATATGTGAATAGACGCATATACGCAACTATGAATTTTCAAGACCATGCCCTCAAGGCTTCCGCGGACGACGCCTGCGGTCTGCTCAAGGCCCTGGCCAATCCGCATCGGCTGATGATCGTCTGCGCCCTGCTCGAACGGGAGCAATCGGTGGGCGCGCTCGCCCAGACGCTTGGGGTTCGCGAAACCCTGGCGTCCCAGCACCTGGGACTTCTTCGCCGCGACGGAGTCGTGTCCACCCGTCGCGACGGACAGACCATCTACTACGCCCTTCAGAGCGGTCAGGCCCGCACCCTGGTCGAGACCCTTTCCAACATCTTCTGCGCGGTCGGCTGACCGCCCGCCATCACCAAGGAAACGCCAATGTTCGGCTCACCGGAAACCCAGGACTGGACCCCCCAGCAGCTGAAGGCCGCGCTTGAGGCGCATGAGATCCTCCTGATCGACGTGCGCGAACCGGCGGAGTTCGCAGCCGAGCGGATCCACGGCGCGCTCAACTTCCCCCTCTCGACCTTCGATGCGGACGCCCTGCCGCCGGCGGGCGACAAGCTCATCGTCTTCCAGTGCGGCTCGGGCAAGCGGTCGGCCACCGCGATCGCGGCCTGCCTCAAGGCCGGGCACGGGATCGATACCCATCTGGCCGGCGGCATCGGCGCCTGGAAGGCGGCGGGCCTGCCGACGGTGACGATCGACAGCCAGACCGGCCGCATCCTCGACCGGCAATAGGCCGCGCGCTGATCACCGCAGAAACGGGCGAACCATGGCCAGACTCCCAATCCTCGCGGGCGCGCTCGGCGTCCTGTTGCTGCTGACGGCTTGCGGCGGACACGAGCCCGCCGCCCCGCCCGCCGCCGAACGCGCGCCGATGCGGGACCGCCTGACGCTGGCCTACAGCACGGTCGCCGACATCAAGCCGGTGTCGGCGACCCTGACCACCCGCGACGTCGGCGACGCGCGGGCCCGGATCTCCGGGGTGCTGGTCGCCCTGCTGGTCAAGGAGGGCGACACGGTTCGGCGCGGCCAGATCATCGCCCGGGTGCGCGATGACCGCCTGGCCCTGGTGACCGCGTCCTACGACGCCCAGGTCGCCGCCGCCGCCGCCGACGCGGCGCGGGCCCAGGGCGATCTGGCCCGCACCCGCACCCTTTTCAGCAAGGGCATCTACGCCCAGGCTCGGATGGATGAGGTGGAGGCCATGGCCAAGGCGGCCAACGCCACCCTCGCCGCCGCGCGGGCGCAACGGGCGGCCAGCGCCGAACTGGGGGCCCAGGGCGTCATCCTGGCGCCGGCCTCGGGCAAGGTGCTGGCGGCGGACGTGCCGCTGGGCTCGGTCGTCATGGCCGGACAGGTCGTGGCCAGGATCACGGCCGGACCCACGGTGGTTCGCATCGAACTGCCGGAGGGCCAGGCGCAAGCGCTGAGGGTCGGCGACGCGGTGCAACTGGCGCCGGACGACCTGCGCGGACAGGCGACGGAGGGCAGGGTCGTTCAGGTCTATCCGTCCGTGACCGCCGGCCAGGTGACGGCTGACATCACCGCCGTGGGCCTGCCGCAGGACCTCGTCGGCCAACGCGTCCGGGTAGGCATTCGCATCGGCGAGCGCCGGGCGCTGGTGATCCCGCGGCGTTACGTCTCGACCCGCTACGGCATCGACTATGTCCGGCTGGTGGGCCGCGACGGGCGCGTTTCGGACACGCCGGTGCAGACCACGGCCGCGCCGGTCGCGGGCAGCGTCGAGGTCCTCTCGGGGGTTCGCCCCGGTGATGTACTGACGCCGGCCGGAGCGGGGGCATGAACCTCGGCCTTTCCGGAAAGCTGACCCGCGCGACGATCCGCTCGCCGCTCACGCCGCTCTTCCTGCTCGCCGCCATCGCGGTGGGCCTGCTGGCCCTGATGTCGATCCCCCGCGAGGAGGAGCCGCAGATCAGCGTGCCCATGGTCGACATCATGGTCGCCGCGCCCGGACTGCGCGCCCAGGACGCCATCGAACTGGTCGGCAAGCCGCTGGAGACCATCGTCAAGAGCGTGGCCGACGTCGACCACGTCTATACCTTCGCCGACGACGACCAGGTGATGGTGACCGCCCGCTTCAAGGTCGGGGTCGACCCCGACGCCGCGGCCGTCCGTATCCACGAGAAGATCTCAGCCAACATGGATCGCATCCCGGCCGGGATTGCACCGCCGCTGGTCCAGACCCGCGGCATCAATGACGTGCCCAGTCTGGTGCTGACCCTGTCGCCCAGGCCGGGCGCGGCGGGGCAGTGGACCGACCAGGCGCTGTATGACCTGGCGGGCAAGCTGCGAACCGAGGTGGCCAAGGTCGACGACGTCGGCCTGACCTTCATCGTGGGCGGCCGCCCCCAGGAAATCCGGGTCGAGCCCGATCCCGCCCGGCTGGCCCTGCACGGCGTGTCGCTGGGCGGGCTGATGGAGGCCATCGGCCAGGCCAACCGCGCCTTCCCGGCCGGCCAGGTGCGCAACGGCGGCCAGTCGGTCCAGGTCGCCGCCGGCCGGACCCTGACAAACCCCATCGACATCGGCCTGATCGCCCTGCCGTCGGCCCAGGGGCAGACGGTCTATGTGCGCGACGTCGCAACGGTCATCGAGGCGCCGCGCGAGGACCAGGCCCGCGCCTGGCGCTACGTGCGGGCCGGCCGGGGCTGGAGCCAGGCGCCGGCCGTCAGCCTGGCGATCGCCAAGCGCTCCGGCGCCAACGCCGTGGTCGTCTCCCATGCGGTGCTGGCGCGGGTGGAGTCGCTCAGGGGCACGCTGTTGCCCGACAGCCTCAACGTGGCGGTCACGCGCGACTATGGCGAGACCGCCAACGAGAAGGCCAATGAGCTGTTGTTCCACCTTGGGCTCGCGACCCTGTCCATCGTTGTCCTGATCGGGCTGGCGATCGGCTGGCGCGAGGCGGCGGTGACGGCCGTGGTCATACCCACCACCATCCTGCTGACGCTCTTCGCCTCCAACCTGATGGGTTACACCATCAACCGTGTCAGCCTTTTCGCGCTGATCTTTTCCATCGGCATCCTGGTCGACGACGCCATCGTCATGATCGAGAACATCGCCCGCCACTGGGCGATGGACGACGGGCGAAGCCGCATCGACGCGGCGGTCGAGGCCGTGGCCGAGGTCGGCAACCCGACCGTGGTGGCCACCCTGACGGTGGTCTCGGCCCTGCTGCCGATGCTGTTCGTGTCGGGCCTGATGGGCCCCTACATGGCGCCGATCCCGGTCAACGCCTCGGCGGCCATGGTGTTCTCGTTCTTCGTCGCCGTGGTCATCGCGCCGTGGTTGATGATCCGGTTCGCGCGCAAGACCCTGGCGGCAGGCGGCGGCCATCACGGCGAGGGCAAGCTGGGGGCGATCTATCGCAAGGTCGCGGGCCGGGTCATCGCCACCCGCCGCAGCGCCTGGATATTCCTGATCGCCGTGGGCGTCGCCACCGTGGTCGCCGGCTCGATGTTCGGCTTCAAGGCCGTGACCGTGAAGCTGCTGCCCTTCGACAACAAGTCCGAACTGCAGGTCGTCGTCGACCTGCCCGAGGGCGCGTCGCTGGAGACCACCCAGCGGGTGTTGGGCGCCGCGGCGATGATCGCCACGAGCCTGCCCGAGGTCACCGCCATCGACGCCTATGCCGGGACCGCCTCGCCGTTCAATTTCAACGGTCTGGTCCGCCACTACTACCAGCGCAACAAGCCCGAGATGGGCGACCTGTCGGTGGCCCTGGCGGCCAAGGACGAGCGCAGCCGGTCCAGCCACGTCATCGCCCTGGACCTGCGCCGCAGGCTGGCGGCGCTGGCGCTGCCCGCCGGATCGTCGATCAAGGTGGTCGAGGCGCCGCCGGGCCCGCCGGTGATGGCGACCCTGCTGGCCGAGGTCTACGGCCCCGATCCGGCCACCCGCCGCGCCGTGGCCGAACGGGTGAAGGCCGCGTTCCGGTCCGTGCCCTATATCGTCGATGTCGATGACAGCTATGGCCAGCCCAGGCCGGGCCTTCGCCTGGTTCCCGACCGCAGCCGCCTGGAGGCGTTGCGCGTCAGCGACCGCGAGGTGTTCGATTCCATCGGCGCCGCCCTGGGCGGCCAGGTTGTCGGCTACGCCCATCGCGGCGGCGGACGCGATCCGCTGGAGATCTCCGTGCGCCTGCCGCAGTCGGCGCGCAGCTGGGGCGAGGGCCTGGCGGCCATGCCGGTGGCGCGGTCCCAGAGCGGGCGACTGGTCGCGCTTGGCGAGGTGGTCACCGCCACCGACGAGCCCGGATCGACCCACATCTTCCGCCGCGACGGCCGCGACGTGGACATGGTCCTGGGCGAGCTGGCCGGGGCCTATGAGGCGCCGATCTACGGCATGCTGGCGGTCGACAGGGCGCTGGAGCAGGGCGACTGGTCCGACGTCCCCAAACCCGACATCCGCCTGAACGGCCAGCCCACCGACGAGCGCCGCCCGACGGTGCTGTGGGACGGCGAGTGGGAGATCACCTGGGTCACCTTCCGCGACATGGGCGCCGCCTTCGGGGTCGCGATCCTGGGCATCTATGTGCTGGTGGTCGCCCAGTTCAAAAGCTTCCGCCTGCCGCTGGTCATCCTGACGCCGATCCCGCTGACGCTGGTGGGCATCGTCATCGGCCACATGCTGTTCCGCGCGCCCTTCACCGCCACCTCCATGATCGGCTTCATCGCCCTGGCTGGGATCATCGTGCGAAACTCGATCCTGCTGGTGGACTTCATCCGCCACAGCCAGGGCGACGGCCGCCCCTTGCGTGAAGTGCTGCTGGAGGCCGGGGCGATCCGCTTCAAGCCGATCGCGCTGACCGCGCTGGCGGCGATGATCGGGGCGGCGGTGATCCTGTTCGACCCGATCTTCCAGGGCCTGGCCATCTCGCTGCTGTTCGGCCTGGCGTCGTCGACGCTGCTGACCGTGTTGGTCAT
>CAZRKY010000012.1:0-5428 GCA_964600375.1 uncultured Caulobacteraceae bacterium
TTCAAATGGGCCGGTGCGCCGTGGCGCGCAAGAGGGCGTTCACCACGGCACGACTTGTCCGCGCGGAAAGTCGCCCGGCTCGGCCTCGACCCAGCCTTCGGTCCAGGCCCCGGGGCGTCGCGAGGGGCGCCTCCAGCCGCGGGTATAGCTGACCCCGTCGGGCGCGAAGGTCTGCTCGCCCTGCAGCACCAGGAGGTCGCGGCAGTCGGCGGAATACTGCACCGACACGAAGGGCAGGCTGTCGCGGGCGAGGTCGCTGTAGGGCGCGCGGTAGACCGTCGTCGACAACGGCTTCAGCCAGTAGGCCGAGGCATCCGAGGCGATATTGGCGGCGTTGCGCGGGGCGCCACGGACGGCCGGGTCTTCGAACTCGTCGGCTTCGTCAGGCGCGGCGGCCAGCCGGGCCAGCAGGCTTGCGTCCCCGCCACGCGGATCGATCCCGGCCTCGCGGGCGAACCAAGGGCCCTCGCGCGTCTCCCGATCGCCGCTGGCCAGGTCGAGTGTGCGTAGCAGGGCCATCTCGTAGGCATTGAGGTCGGCGATTTCGAACGGACGGTCGATGGCGAACATCGGCTCGCCGTGGTCGAAATCCCCGAGCTTGCGGAACGCCGTCTGCCCCGGGTCCAGGACATAGAGCGCGACCCTCAGGTCGTGGGCGGCGGCGCGGGCGACGATCTCGACGTTGCGCGCCATCGGCGTGGTTGAGGCCCAGCCGCCGGGCGGCGTGCGCGCCGGGCACTGCAGCCGGTTGCCGAACAGCGCGTATCGGAACTCGCGCCACTCTTCGATGGCGATGTCGTGCGAGCCCGTGGTCGGGATCGCGAGCCACAGCCGGCCGTCGCGCGCGACCATCAGAGAGACGGAGCGCGTTCGCCCCGCGATGATCAGGTCGACGACGCTGAACGGGTTCTCGTAGGGGTGGGTGTGGACCTGGATCGGCTGGGGATAGGCGCAGTCCTCGCAACGGCCCGAGGCACGGTACCGGTCGCCGGGAATGGCGCGATCGAAACTCAAGGCGCCCGCCGCAGGATCGAAACGCATGTAAATCGTCTGCTCGCGCCCCCCGCTCAGAGGCTGCGCCACCAGTATGTCCCGCAAGGCGGCGCCGATGGAGATCTCGTCGGGCGCCAGGGCGACGTCCCGCGGCAGCGCCGGACGGGCCACCTGCGCCGCCAGCTGATCGAGGGTCATGCTGGACGCGGCCGTCGCCGGCTGCGCCAGCAGCAGAACCGACAGCACCGCCAGCGCAGTCCTCAACGCCAATCCCCAGCGCTCGCCTGCCAGAGGCTCAGCGCGGCGATGGCGGCGGTGTCCGCGCGCAGGATGCGTGGGCCAAGTCCGGCGACCGTGACGAACGCCTCGCTTCGCAGGCGGGCCCGCTCCTTCTCGTCGAACCCCCCTTCCGGCCCGATCAGCACCGCCCAGGCGCCGACCGCGCCCTTCAAGGCCTCCAGCGCTGGCTTCGTGCTTCCGCCCTCATCGCAGAACAGCAGGAAGCGCCCCGCGTCCCAGCCGTCCAGCAGCCGGTCCAGCTTCTGCGGCGCGACGATCTCCGGCACGTCCAGCCGCCCGGTCTGTTCCGCCGCCTCGATCGCTATGGCCTGCAGCCGGTCGACGCGGGTGTGGTCGGCGTTGGTGCGGTTGGTGATGACCAGGCGCACCCGGCGGCAACCCAGCTCGGCGGCCTTCTCGACGATGGTCTCCAGCCGGTTGCGCTTCACCAGGGCGACGATCAGGTCGAGGTCGGGCGTCGGCGCCTGCTCGCGCGTCTGTTGCTCCAGGGCCAGGACGCAGGATCGCTTGCCGGCTTCCGCCAGGGTCGCCAGCCACTCGCCGTCGTGGCCGTTGAAGACCAGCAGCTCGTCGCCGATCTTCAGGCGCATGACCTGGGTCAGGTAGCGCCCCTGATCGGAGGTCGGCTCGACGCGGCCGCCCTCGGCCAGGGGTTGGTCGACGTACAATCGGATCACAGGCTGAAGGCTCCCAGGCGGGTCTCGATCAGGGTCAGGCCGGCGAATTGCTCATCCAGGTCCTGATAGTCGTCGCCGCTCTCGGCCATGAAGGCGACGAAGGCCTCGCGACTGTCCCAGCGATCGACGGTGATGAACTCGTCCGGCCGTTCCTCCGAACGCATCAGCTCGGTGCCGAGGTAACCCTCCGCGCTCATGAAAAGCTGCGCCCACGGGCCGGCGGGGCCGTAGGCCTCGGCGAAGGCGTCCGCCTGGCCGGGGCGGGTCGTGTAGGTCCAGATGATGGCGTACAAGCTCGGCCCTCCCTGCGCTTGCCAAGGCAGCGCACATTGCCGAGGTTGAAGCCATGAGCAAGGTCAAGGATTACGACGAGCGCCTGCTCGTGCTGCAAACCGCCCTGGTGAAGGCGCAGGGCTGGGCCATAGAGAAGGGGCTGAAGGTCCTGGTCGTGCTGGAAGGTCGCGATGCGGCGGGCAAGGACGGCGCGATCAAGCGCATCACGGAATACGCCTCGGGCCGCAACACCCGCGTCGTTTCCCTGCCCAAGCCCACCGAGCGCGAAAAGGGCGAGTGGTGGTTCCAGCGCTATGTGGCCCAATTGCCGGCCGCCGGCGAGCTCGTGGTCTTCAACCGCTCCTGGTACAATCGCGGCGGCGTCGAACGGGTGATGGGGTTCTCCACGCCGGAGCAGCAGGAGCAGTTCCTGAAGGACGCGCCCGGCTTCGAGACCCTTCTGGTCGAGAACGGCATCGTCTACGTCAAGCTCTGGCTGGACATCACCAAGGGCGAGCAAGCCGAACGCCTGGAGGCGCGGCGCACCGACCCGCTGAAGGCGCTGAAGGTCAGCCCGCTGGACGCGGTCGCCCAGGACAAATGGGACGCCTACACCCACGCCCGGGACGAGATGCTGGAACGCACCCACTGCAAGGCGGCGCCCTGGGTCTGCGTCGCCACCGATTCCAAGAAGCGGGCGCGGCTGGCGATCCTGGCCCACCTGCTGCACCGCATGGGTGCGCCAGGCGCCGCAAGAATCGAGAAGCCGGACCCGACGGTGCTCTTCACCTTCGACAAGGACGCGCCCACGGACGGGCGCCTGTTCCGCTGAGCCCGGCTTGAAGACCCTGGACCGCCTGTCGCCCGCCGAGGCGCGCCGCATCGCCATCGCCGCCCAGGGCCTGACCCTGCCGCGGCCAAAGGCGGCGCCCGGCCGCGCGCACCTGAAGAAGGTGTTCGACCACACCGGCCTGATCCAGATTGACTCGGTCAATGTCCTGGCGCGTTCGCACTACCTGCCGGTCTTCGCGCGCCTGGGCGCCTATCTGCCGTCCCTGCTGGAGGACGCCGCCTGGGGATCGCGGCGCGTGCTGTTCGAATACTGGGGCCACGAGGCCTCGCTGATCCCGGTCCACATGCAGCCCCTGTTCCGCTGGCGAATGGAGCAGGCCCGACGCGGCGAAGGGATATGGTCAGGCGTGCGCAAGTACGGCGAGGAGAACCAGCCGTTCATCCGCAAGGTGCTGGCCGAGGTCGAGCGGCGCGGGCCGATCAGCTCGGGCGCGCTGGAGGAAGCCGGCAAGGCCAAGGGCGGCTGGTGGGGCTGGTCGGACGGCAAGCGGGCGATGGAGTGGCTGTTCTGGGCGGGGCTGATCACCACCCGCACCCGCAAGGGCTTCGAGCGCCAGTACGACATCCCCGAACGCGTCCTGCCGCGCGTCATCATCGACACCCCCGACCCGACCCGGGCCGACGCCCAGCGCGAGTTGATCCGCATCGCCGCGCGATCCATGGGCGTCGCCACCGAGACCGACCTGCGCGACTACTTCCGCATGGGCCCGCAGGAGACCCGCGACCGCATCGCCGAGCTGGCGGAAGCGGGCGAACTCGTGCCGGTCGCGATCAAGGGGTGGGACAAGACGGCCTGGCTGGCGCCGGGCGCCAAGCGGCCCCGCAGGGTCGCCGCGTCCGCCCTGCTCTCGCCGTTCGATTCCCTCGTGTGGCGTCGCGAGCGGGCCGAGCGGATGTTCGGCTTCCACTACCGCATCGAGATCTACGTGCCGGCCGACAAGCGCAAGCACGGCTACTACGTCCTGCCCTGGCTGCACGGCGACGGCATCAAGGCGCGGCTCGACCTCAAGTCCGACCGCCAGGCCCGCCGGCTGCTGGTGCAGAGCGCCCACGTCGAGGACCACGCCGATCCGGCCGAGATCGCGGCGCCGTTGCTGGAGGACCTGCAGGCCATGGCGCGCTGGCTGGGGCTGGACGGGGTGACGGTGAAGGGAACGACGCGGCTGTCGGGCGCCCTCAGGTCCCACCTTCCGGGATGACACTGATTTGAGTTGAGGCTAGCGGTGGCCCATGGCCAAGCCCGCCGCCCCCCTGCCCGACGCCGCGAAGACCAATTGGGTCGATCGCCACGCGCCTGCCGCGATGAAGCCCTGGCTGAAGCTCGGTCGCTTCGACCGCCCGATCGGTATCTGGCTGCTGATGCTGCCGGGTTGGCAGGGGATCGTGCTGGCGGGCGCCATGGCCGGGGATCTGGCGTCGAACTGGACCCGTTACGCCCTGCTTCTGGTCCTCTTCGCGATTGGCGCGGCCCTGATGCGCGCCGCCGGTTGCGCCTGGAACGACATCCTCGACCGCGACATCGACGCCAAGGTCGCCCGCACCGCCGACCGCCCGCTCCCGGCGGGCCAGATCAGCGTCGGCCAGGCGCTGGGGGGCATCGCCGTCTGCTGCCTGCTCAGCCTGCTGATCCTCGTCCATTTCAACCTGACCGCGGTCGTGCTCGGCGCCGGGTCGCTGGTGCTCGTCGGCCTCTATCCGCTGATGAAGCGGATCACCTGGTGGCCCCAGGCATGGCTTGGACTGACCTTCAATTGGGGGGTGCTGCTTGGCTTCGCGGCAGCGACCGGCGGCGAGCCCCTAGCGCCGGCGCTGATGCACGGCGAACCGCTTGGGGCGGTCGCCGCCCTGCCGCTCGCCCCGCTGCTCCTCTACGCCTCCGGGATATTCTGGACGCTGGGCTACGACACCATCTACGCCCTGCAGGACCTCGAGGACGATGCGCTGGCCGGGGTGAAATCCTCGGCGCGGCGCCTGGGCGGCAAGACCCCGCTAGGCGTGCTGATCTTCTACGTGACCGCCGTCTTCCTGGCGCTGGGGGCCTGGGCCGCCGCCGGGCTGGGACCGCTGTTTTTCCCGCCCTTCGCCCTGTTCGCGGCGCATTTGTCCAATCAGGTCCGCACCCTGAAGCTAGACGATCCCGCCCTTGCCCTGAAGCTGTTCAAGTCGAATCGCCAGGCGGGGCTATTGTTGTTCGTGGCCTTCGCGGCGGGTTTGTGGAGATGACGATGTCTAGGTTCCGGATCGTGTCGGCTGGCGCGCTGATGGCGGCGCTGGCCCTGGCAAGCTGCAAGAAGCCGGACGAGGCGCCGGTCAAGCACGCGCCGCCGGTTATC
>CAZRKY010000012.1:5438-23076 GCA_964600375.1 uncultured Caulobacteraceae bacterium
CGCCCCCGGTCGCGGCGGCGGGCGCCTCGCCGATGAGCTACGCCCAGAAGACGGCGGCCGCGGAGGTGACGCTGAAGCTGCCGGCCACTATCGCCACACAGCCCGACCTGCACGCCCGCCTCTATGCCGATGGCGTGCGCGACCTGAACGCCTTCGTCGAGGGCGCCGCCAATGAGCGCGCCGAGATGGAGGGCGAAGACGCCCCGGCCCAGCCCTATGAGCGCACCATCACCTGGACGGTGGGCGCCGACACCACCAAGCTGCTCAGCCTCTCCAGCCTGCAATCGGAATACACCGGCGGCGCCCACGGCAACGCGGCCTACGGTTCGGTGCTCTGGGACAAGGCGCTGAAGCGCACCATCGCCCCGACCGGCCTGTTCGGCGCCAATGTCGACGCCGCCATGGACAAGGCGCTGTGCGACGCCCTGACCGCCGAGAAGAAGGCCCGCCTGGGCGAGACCTACACCCCGCCCGGTCCGGACTGGTCCTGCCCGAAATGGCGCGACACGCCCTTCGAACTGGCCGCCTCGACCGTGGCCGGCAAGGCCGGGGGCCTGCGGTTCCTGATCGGACCATACGTCGCCGGCGCCTATGCCGAGGGGACCTATGAGCCGGTCGTCCCGTTCAGCGCCTTCGCCCGCTTCCTTAAGCCCGCCTACGCCGACGAGTTCGCGGGCGCGCCGCGGCCGGCGCCGGCCACGGCCGCCCAGCCGTAGCGCCGCGAACGAAAACGGCCGGCGCCCCTCCCGGTGCGCCGGCCGTTCCACGAGACCGCGAGGGTCCCTTGGTCTAGTTGCCGCCGGCGGGGGCGGCCGGCTCGCTGATGTGGCTCTCTTCAGAGCTGCCGTTGGGCGCCAGGGTCACGATCAGCGGATTGGGCTTCAGGTCCAGCGAGGCGCCGGTCAGGGCGTCGACGCCGATGCCGATGACGCCGCCGATGAGCACGTTGCCGGCGAGGCCCGCGGCGCCCTGGCCCGACATCGCGTTCACGACCTGCATCTCGAAGGTCTTGTAGCCCGTCAGCGCGACCTTGACGTTGAACTCCGATTTGCGCGGCAGGTCCATGGTGCAGGGCGTGGTGCAGGTGAAGCCGTGCGAGGTCGTCACGGTCGCCGCGCTCGGCGTGCTTTCGACGTGGAAGTGATCATTGGTGCCGCGCGTAACGGTGGCGCAGGCCGCCAGGCTGGCGGCGGCGCACGCGGCGACGGACAGGCGCAGCAGCGCCTTCAGCTTATTCGTCATTTGGTAGTCCCCCCGCTCGCGACATGCGAGCTATACAGCCGGATTATCGGCTCGCGGCCCTGCACGCAACGGTCGAGCTTGAGAGTGTGACAAGTTGTCTGATCCGTCCGCGTTCATCCACGCCAACACCCGCCTGCAACGCCCGCCCCATGTTCCCGAGCTGGAACTGTGGCTGGCCGACGAGATCACGCCGATCTGGCGGATGACCGAGGAGGACCTCGGGCGCATGGGCATTCCACCGCCGTTTTGGGCCTTCGCCTGGGCCGGCGGCCAGGGCGTGGCCCGGTGGATTCTGGACAATCCTCTGGAAGTGCGCGGCCGCGAAGTGCTCGATCTGGCGACGGGTTCGGGGATGGTCGCCATCGCCGCCATGAAGGCCGGCGCCGTCTCGGCCCTGGGGGCGGACATCGATCCGCTGTGCGCCGCCGCCGTCGCGCTGAACGCTGAAACCAACGGGGTGCGGGTGGCCTTCACAGGCGAAAACCTGCTGGACGCGCCGCCGCCGGACGTCGAGGTGATCTGCGCCGGCGACATCTTCTACGAGAAGTCCGTGGCTGAGCGGGCCCATGCCTGGCTCGAGCGGGCGCACCGGGCGGGGACCCGGGTGCTACTGGGCGATCCGGGCCGCAACTACTTCGACAGGCGCGGCCTAGTGCGGCTGGCGGAGTACCAGGTTGAGACCACGCGCGAACTGGAAGATGCAGCGGTGAAACGAACGGGTGTCTGGACCTTTGCATGAGTCCCGTAACAAGGGTATATGCCGGAACATAGAGAGAACAAAACGAGGCTGAAATGCGACAGACCGGCAAGATCGACTATGTGGAACTCCCGGGCGGCGAGCTCGGCAAGGTCAAGGACTTCTACGGCAAGGCCTTCGGCTGGACGTTCATCGACTACGGCCCCGAGTACGCCGCCTTCGAGGGCGCAGGCCTGGACGGGGGATTCCAGGCTGACGCCGGCGCCGCGCCAGCCAAGCCCCTGGTCGTGCTGTTCGCCGAGGATCTGGACGCCATGCTGGAAACGGTGAAGGCGGCGGGCGGCGAGATCGTCGTGCCAATCTTCAGTTTCCCGGGCGGCCGGCGGTTTCATTTCCGCGACCCGGCGGGCAACGAGCTGGCGGTGTGGGCCGAGCCGTCGCCGGCCTGATCCGCCGCCTCTCCCGCCCCGCGCCCGATCCTGTATAGAGGCGCGTCGGTAGAGGGCGTTCGATGGCGGCGGAAGGCAAGTCGTGCGGGGGCTGTGGCGCTTGCTGCAAGCTGCCCCGGATCGTGGAGCTGAATAAGCCCGCCCACGTCACCTGCGTGAACTACGTCGCCGCCCAGGGCTGCAGCATCTATGCAGACCGGCCGGGCGCCTGCCGCGCCTTCGAATGCGGCTATCTGCAGAACCCCGAGCTGGGAGAGGAGTGGCGACCTGACCGGGCCGGCTTCCTGCTCTACTTCGCCCCCGGCCCGCGGCTGGTGGTTGAGACCGACCTGGAGACTCCCGACATCTGGCGGCACGAGCCCTTCCTCGCCCAGCTTCGCGACTGGGCCGACCGGGGCCGGCCGACGCCCGTCGAGGTCGTCGTGCGCTCTGGCGATCGGCTGACCATGATCTTCCCCGAAGGCGAGGTCGAACTGGGTGAGGACAAGGGTCTGGCGATCCGCTCGGGCTACCGCATGGTCGGCGACCGCCGGGTCCCGTTCGCCGAGTTCGCCCGGCCCACGACCTGGACTCTCTGAGCGTCGCTGTGATCGAACCGTCATGAACCGCGGCTAGACCCCTCCGCGTACGAACCAAGTCATTGGGGGCGCCATGACGGCGAACGGCAAGAGCTGCGGCGACTGCGGCCTGTGCTGCAAGGTCATGGGCGTCGGCGAACTGAACAAGGCGCCGGGCCAATGGTGCGCCCACTTCCTCAAGGGAGGCGGCTGCGGCGTCTATGCCGAACGCCCGCCATCGTGCCGCAGCTTCCACTGCGAATGGCTGCTGTCGGACAGGCTCGGCGACGAATGGAAGCCCGACAAGGCCCGCTTCGTCCTGTCCTGGGAGGAGGAGAAGTCCAAGCTCTCCATCGTCTGCGACCCGGCCCAGCCGGCCGCCTGGCGGCGCGAGCCCTACCTCGGCCAGATCCGAGGCTGGGCCGCGCGCGGCAAGCAGGACGGGACCGAGGTCATGGTCTGCATCAATGACCGGCGCATCGTGGTCTTCGACGACCGCGAGATCGACCTGGGCGTCATCAACCCCGACCACAAGGTCGTCACCGGCTACGCAATGCACGAGGGGGTGATGACCCCCTACGCCATCGTCATGAGCGATGAGGTCTCGGCGCAAACCTGACGCTTGCGGCCCGGACGGTTGCAGCCTCTATTCGCTGCGCTGAATTCTGGAGCCACCCCATGCGCCGTCGTTCCTTCCTCGCCGCCCTGCCCGCCGCCGCCCTGCTGGCGCCGGCCGCCGCCCGCGCCGCGGCAACCGTCTACCCCGGCGTCAGCGGGGGGGACCGCATCGCCGGCGCCAACTTCGCCAGCCGCTCGGCCGTCTGGGGCGAGAACGGGGCGGCCGCCACCGCCCACCCCTTCGCCACCATGATCGCCATCGACACGCTGCGGCGCGGCGGATCGGCCGTCGACGCGGCGATCGCGGCAAATGCGGCGCTTGGCTTTCTCGAACCCACCGCCAACGGCATCGGCGGCGACTGCTTCGTCATGCTGTGGGACCCGGCGCAGAAGACCGTCGTGGGCCTGAACGGTTCGGGCCGCAGCCCGCGCGGCCTCAGCCTGGCCGAGGTCCGCCGCCGCGCGGTCAACAACCACATCCCCGCCTACGGCGCCGTTTCGGTCAGCGTGCCGGGCGCCGTCGACGCCTGGTGGGAGATGCACAAGCGCTACGGCAAGCTGCCCTGGGCCGAGGTGCTGGAGCCCGCCGCCAACCTGGCCGAGCGCGGCGCGCCCGTGCCCCAGGCCATCGCCTGGTACCTGAAGGCCAACATGGCCCGCTTCGCCTCGACTGCCGTGCCCATCGAGGACAAGGCCAATGCGCTCAAGGTCTTCACCCGCGACGGCCGGACACCGGCAGAGGGCGAGATCTTCCGCAACCCCGACCTGGCCCGCACCCTGCGCGCCATCGGCCAGGGCGGCCGCGACGCCTTTTACGACGGCCCGATCGCCGACCACATCGAGGCCTATTTCAAGCGCGTCGGCGGCTGGATGACCCGCCGCGACCTGGCGGCCCACAAGACCGAGTGGGTCCAGCCCATCGTCACCGACTATCGTGGGACCAGCGTCTGGGGCCTGCCGCCCAACAGCCAGGGCCTGTCGACGCTGCAGATCCTCAATGTGATGGAGCAGTTCGACCTCAAGGCCATGGGCTTCCAGTCGGCCGCCTCGATCCACCACCAGGCCGAAGCCAAACGCCTGGCCTTCGAAGACCGCGCCCGCTACTTCGCCGACCCGGCCTTCGCCCGCACGCCGATCGAATACCTGAACTCCAAGGCCTATGCAGTCGAGCGCGCGAAGCTGATCCGGCCCGACCGGCTGATGGACCGGGTGATGCCGGGCGACGCGCCCCACCACGGCGACACCACCTATTTCACCACCGCCGACAAGGACGGGATGATGGTCTCGATCATCCAGTCGAACTACCGCGGCATGGGTTCGGGCCTGGTCCCCGACGGCCCCGACGGCGCCACGCTGGGCTTCATGTTCCAGGACCGGGGCGAGCTCTACGCCCTGTCGGACGGCCACCCGAACATCTACGCGCCCGGCAAGCGGCCCTTCCAGACCATCATCCCCGGCTTCGCCTCCCGCGGCGACCAGCCGCTGCTCTCCTTCGGCGTCATGGGCGGCGACATGCAGCCCCAGGGCCAGGCCCAGATCATCGCCAACATGGTCGACTATGGCCTGGGCGTTCAGGAGGCCGGCGACAGCCCCCGCTGGCACCACGAGGGCTCATCGGAGCCGACCGGGGAACCTCAGGAGGGCACGGGCGTGCTCAGGCTGGAAACCGGCGTCCCGGCGGACACCCGAGCGAAACTGGCCGCCATGGGCTGGAAGCTGGGCGACACCGACGGCGGCTTCGGCGGCTACCAGGCCATCCTGAAAGGCGACCAAGCCTACGGCGCGGCTTCGGAGATGCGCAAGGACGGGCTGGCCCTGGCTTACTGAGCCGGCGCTGCGGGCGACCGCAGCAGGGGGACGTCCTTGCCGCGGCTGTGCACGACCATCCCTTGCGGGGTCATGCGCGCGGTTCCCTCCAAGAACGGAATGTACCAGCCGCCGCCCTCCTCGGGCAGCAGGCCGGCGGTGAACTGGCCGCTCACCTCCAGCAACAGCATGCCGTCCTCGACCTTCAGCTTCGCCGGGCGCCCGTCGTAGCTGTAGTCGCCCAGCAGCGGTTGGTAGGACGCCAGGTCAGGGTCGATCAGGGCGTGCGGGCGCGGCAGGTCATAGGGCTCGCCGAACAGGATGGCGGCGAGGTCGCGCATCGTCGCCGAGGCGCGACCGTTCTCGTAGTTGGTCACAGCCACCAGCACGGTGCGCGTCTCGGGATACCACTGCAGCACGCTGATGAAGCCGTTCACCTGGCCAGTGTGGCGGATACGGATGCGCCCGCCGGTGCGGGCGACCTCGAGGCCATAGCCGTAGCCGTTGGTCCCGCCGTCCTTCATCTCGGCCAGGGACGCCTCAGAGACGATGCGACCGCCCTCAAGCGCGGTGACCCAGCGACCCAGGTCCGCCGCCGTGGTCCACAGGGCCGCGTCGCCATGCTCGCCATGCAGGTCGCCCGGCGACCGACGCGCCAGGGGAAGGTTCTCGAATCGCACCCCCGCCGCGAGGGCCTGAAGGCTCAGGTCGCCGCCCGCCGCGTAGCCTTCCGCCGAACCGGGCACGATCAGACCGTCGTCTATGCGGCTCTCTTTCATGCCGGCCGGCGCCAGCACATGGTCCTCGATGTAGCGCTCGTAGGATTGCCCAGAGGCCTTTGCGACGATCCGCGACAGCAACACGTAGCCCGTGTTGGAGTAGTTCCACCGTTCGCCCGGGGCGAAGTCCAGCGGCTTGGCGGCGGCTTCCTTCACGATTCGCTCGATATTGTCGGGCCGGCCGATGAAGGCAGTGTAGTCAGGCGACCCCAGCTCCAGCGCCGCCTCATAATCGGGGACGCCCGAGGTGTGATTGAGCAGGTGGCGCACCGTCACCGGCCGCCAGGCTTCGGGGCACGGCTCGACAAAACGGCACACCGAATCCGTGAGCGCCAGCTTGCCTGCGTCCCGTAACTGCAGGACCGCGGCGGCCGTGAACTGCTTGGTGATCGAGGCGACATTGAACCTGGTGGCTGGGCGGTTTCGAACCTGCTGCTCGACGTCGGCCCAGCCGTAGGCGCGCTCGAAGATCACCTTGCCGTCGCGCATGGCCAGGACGACGCCGTTGAACTGGCCGAGGCGCTCGCGAGCTTCCAGATAGGCCGCTATTTTCCGCTGCGGCGCCGGCGGCTGCCCAGCGGTCGCTGGCGCCGCGGCCAGGCACGCGGTCGCGGCAAGCAGGATCATCAGTCGACGCGCCATGGCCCCCTCCTCTACAGGTGTAGATGAGGCTCGGTCCGCAATGTGGCGCAATCGTGGCGGGAGGGCTCGACGTGGCTTAAGTACTATTTAGATTATGGAGCCGCTCACCTGTGACCCGCGACGACATCCGCGCCCTTGTCCTGGCACTGCCCGAGACCGAGGAAGGGACCTCCTACGGCTATCCGTCGTTCAAGGCCGGCGGCAAGTTCCTGACCCGCGTCCGCGACGAAGACGACAGCATCGTGGTCTACGTGCCCTCGACCGACGAGCGCGACATGCTGATCGAGGCGGAGCCCCAGACCTTCCACGTCACCGACCACTACCGCGGCTATCCGATCGTTTTGGCGCGCATCGCCACGGTCGATCCCGACTGGCTGCAGGCCAGCCTCACGCGGCGCTGGCGCCGCGTGGCGTCCAAGAAGGCGGTGAAGGCCTGGGACGCGGAGAACCCGCGCGGCTCCTAGCCTTGCGGTTCCTGCGGCTCCTGCTCCTCAGCGGGCTCGCTGTAGGGCGAGTTCGGGCGAGGCCGCGGGCGTTCCGGATCGCTGCGCGGGGCCGGTCCCCGCTTGGCGCAGACGCAGACGTATTCGCGGATGTTGGGCTGGGTGGTCTTGCAACGGCCCGCGCCGCCCCCGGCGGGTGTGCAAGCAGCCCCCTCGGGTTTGCAGGAGCCATCATTGCTATCGACCTTGCAGGCCTGAGCGGAAGCGTTGGATGCGGCAAGGGCGAACGCCGCCAACAGCGAGGCGGCGGCGAGGCCGGTTACGGGAAGCACGGAAAAGAGGCGTTTCATGGCACCCTCCAGGTTGTCCCTGAAGGCACGATACGCCTTTGGCGGCGTATCCAGAAATCACCGTTATCTTACCGCGAAATCGGTCGGGTCATCTCCACCTGGCGCAGCAGAACGGTCAGGCCCGTGTCCAGGCAGGCCCGGGCCAGCGGCGTGACGGTGTCCTCATCGATGAGGCGCAGGGGCCTGCCCGGCCAGCGCGCACCCAGCGCCCCCAGCAGCCGGCCGGCCGCTTCGTCGTCGGCGGCCGCGGCGTCGAGCACCGCCAGCCGCTCACCCTGCTCCAGCGCCACGGCGTAGGCGCCCTCCACGCCGAGCGCCCTCGCGCCCTCCACACGAAGTCCGTCGAGGACCGTCGGCAGGTCGCGCCGCCAGGTCGGCCGAACGGGATTGAGGGCCGCATGGCGGTCCGTCAGCGCCGCAACCGACAGCGTCTCGCCTGGATCAGATCCGGCGGCCGGCGCGCCCTCCAGCACCAGCAGGTCGCGCACCTCGGCGAAGCCGCAACGGCGGTAGACCTCGCGCGCCGGATTGGCGTCGATGACTTCGAGCCAGACCTCCTCCACCCCGTCCAAGGCCAGGCGATCAAGGTGGGCGTGCATCAGCCGGGTGGCCAGACCCCGGCGACGGAACGGCTCCGCGATGCCGAAGCCGCCGATCCAGGCGCGGCCGTCCCGGCGACCGGTGAGGGACATGCCGACGTCCTCGGCCCCGATCACGCCCACGACCGACTGCCGAAGGTCGAGGCCTCCGCGCCTGATGTGGCGGTCCAGCATGGTCTGGTCGAAGGTCAGGGGCACGAGGTAACCGCCATAGGCGGCGTTCCACAGGCCCAGGAGCGCGGCGGGGGAGAGTTCCGAGGCGGGGCGAAGGGTCAGCATCTTCCGCCCCTAGCGCGACTGCCACAGGGCTGAAAAGCCCCGTCCGGCAGAGCTGCGCCATACTCCCGGCCAAGTCGTCACGCACATCTGGCCGGTTGCGCGAACGAAGCAGGCCGCGCAAATAGGTCGCGTATCCGGAATGTCTGACATGCTGCCACCCAAGGACAACCCGCCCAAGAGGCCCGCGGTGAACGACTGGCGCCAACGGCGTGGGACTTCGATCTCGCTGGGCTCCATCGGCCAGTCCACGCTGCGTCCCAATGCGGACGGCCGCCCGCCCCTCCTCGCCCCGAAACCGGCGCCCCAGGCCAAGGCCCCTGCGCAAGCGCCGACCCCGGCGTCGCAAAAGCCGGCGGCCTCGCCTCCGGTCTCGCGCGCTTTCATGTCCGGCTCGCTGGTGCCGCCACGCCCCATGGGTCCGCGCCCTCAGGCCCAGCCACCCCAGCCGCAGGCGGCCCCCCGACCCCAGGCGCCGCAGCGTCCCGTGCCGGATCAGGCCGCCGCCCGCGCCGCGCCCGCGCCGCTGCCGACCCGCGAGCCGATCCCGCCCCAGCGATCCGACCTGCCCGCCTCTCCGCGCGCGGCTCAGCCCGCCCCGCTGCCGCGGTCGACCGATAAGTCCACGGCGCGCCCGACCGCCTCCCCGGCGCGCGGCATCATCCCCCAGCCGCCCGCCAACCCGGCTCCCGAGACCAAGCCCGCTCCGAAGGCCGAGCCCGAAGTCGCCGCCGCGGCCGCCGCCGCGCCGCGGCGTCCAGCCAAGACCGTGCGCCAGTTCAACGCCGCCGTCGCCGCTGATGCGCGCGACGCCGGGACCGGTCGAGGCGCCAGCCTTTTCAATCGGCGCAATGGCGCCATCGCAGCCGCCGCCCTCGTGGTGATCGCCGGCGGGTCCGCCGGCGCCTGGTGGATGACCCGGCCCAAGGCTCCCTCGGTCACCGCCACGCCGGTCACCCTCGCCCCGCCCGCAGCGACCGCAGCGGTGGCCGCCACCCCGAACCCCGAACCCACCGCCTCGACCTCGGCGGTGACCGAGGCGCCCTCGGACGCCGTACCCGCCGCGCCGACGGTGATCGCCGAACGCCGCGCAGGCCCCCCGGCCAACTTCGGCGCCCTGGCCCCCAAGGCCGCTCCCGGCGCCGCGCCCGCCCGCGCCGGCCGCGTCGTGCTGGCGCCGCTACCGGAGACGCCTGACCTGGCGACCGGATCGACGGCCGCAGCGTCCGAGCCCGCCGCGGCCCCGCCGCCGGCCCCGGTTCCCGCGCCGGTCATCCGCCTGCCGAGCTCCGACGAACCGTTCAGCACCAACCCGTCCAATCCCGACGGCGGCGGCTGATCGCAAACCGCCTTGGCCCCCCGCCGCGCCGGGTCTAGGGTCCCCGCCAACAGCCCCGCCGCGAGCGCGGGGACACCGATCGTGGGGAGTTCAGCGTGACTACAGCTCTGTCGAGACGACTGTTCATGGGCGCGGCCGCGGCCGCCTTCGCGCCGCTGGAAATGGCCTGGGCCGAGACGCCCGCCGAGAGCGACGCCGACCGTCGCTTCCAGGCGCTGGGCAAGCACTGGCTGGATGAGAGCCTGCGCCTGGGCCCGGTGGGCGCCACCGCCACCGGTGAGCACCGCTACGATTCCGAAATCGGCGACTACGGTCCCGCGGGCCGCGCCGCCCGCCTGAAACTGGCCAAGGACACCCTGGCCGGCATCGAAGCCATTCCCCGCGCCCAGCTGTCGCGCGCCAACCAGGTCGACGCCGCCATGCTGGAGAACCAGGTGCGCGGCGATATCTGGCAGATCGAGACGCTCAAGGACTACGAGTGGGATCCGCTGGGCTATTCGGGCCTGGCCGGCGGCGCATTGAATTCGCTGTTCGCCCGCGAGTTTGCGCCCATGGCCGACCGGCTGCGTTCGGCGACCGCGCGCATGGAGAAGCTGCCGACGGTGTTCGCCGCCGCCCGCGCCAACCTGGTCCCCGCCAAGGTCCCCGGCATCCACGCCGAGACCGTCGCGCGCCAGAACAAGGGCCTGCACAGCCTGATCGACGGCCTTGTGGCCGAAGCCGGCCAGTTGCCCGAGGCCGAGCGGCCCCGCCTGCTCGCCGCCGCCGCCGCGCTGAAGACCGAGGTCGACAAGCACCAGGCCTGGCTGGAGGGCACGCTGGTTCCCAACGCCAAGGGCGACTTCCGCATCGGCGGCGCACTCTATGACGCCAAGCTGCGCTACTCGCTGAATTCGACCCTGACCCGCCAGGAGATCAAGTCACGCGCCGAGGCCCTCATGGCCTCCACGCGGGTCGAGATGTACGGCCTGGCCAAACAGGTGCTGGCCGGCAAGCCCGGCGCCCCGGCCGCGCCGGACAACCCCACGCCCGCCCAGCAGCAGGCGCTGATCGAGGCCGCGCTCGAACTCGCCTACGTGGAACAGCCCCCGCGCGAGTTGCTCGATACCGGCAAGGCCATGCTGGCCCAGTGCACCGAGTTCGTGCGCGCCAAGAACCTGGTGACGGTGCCCGACGATCCCGTGAAGGTCATCGCGGTGCCCGAGTTCCAGCGCGGCGTGGCCGTGGCCTACTGCGACAGCCCCGGCCCGCTCGATAAGGGCCAGGACACGTTCTACATGATCTCGCCGATCCCGGCGGACTGGTCGGATGAACAGACCACCTCGTTCCTGCGCGAGTACAACACCCGCTCGATGCAGGAGCTGACCATCCACGAGGCCATGCCGGGCCACTACCTGCAGCTGGCCCATTCGAACCGCTACCCCTCGACCCTGCGCGCCGTGCTGGGGTCGGGCTCGTTCGTCGAGGGCTGGGCCTGCTACGCCCAGGACCTGATGGCCGAGAACGGCTACATGGGCGGCGAGCCGCTGTTCAAGCTGGTGCACCTGAAGTGGGTGCTGCGCATGGCCGCCAACGCCATCCTCGACCCGGCCATCCACATCGACGGCATGACCCGCGAACAGGCCATGGAGATGATGGTCAAGGGCGCCTTCCAGCAGGAGCGCGAAGCCGCCGGCAAGTGGGTCCGCGCCCAGCTGTCCTCGGCCCAACTGCCCACCTACTTCGTCGGCTGGGCCGAGCACCACGAACTGCGCAAGGAGATGAAGCGCCGCTGGGGCGCCGACTTCGCAGAACGGAAGTACCACGACATGGTGATCTCGTTCGGATCGCCGTCCGGCCGCTACGTGCGCCAGCTGATGACCGGCGAGGCGATCGCCTAGCCGTCGAAGCCGCTCTGGAATTCCAGGCCGTCGCCCATCTCGTCGATCGAGATGCGGCGACGGTCCGGGAGCGTCTTCCAGCGCACCGTCTCCTCGTCGGAGTCGATCCGCGTCGTGGTCAGCTTCACCTTGCCGGTGGAGTAGTTGATGCTGACCAGCTCCATCTCGCCGGTGTTGCGCTGGGTGTAGACCCGATCCAGCCCGATCAGCTCCAGCCGGCCGTGCTGCCAGCGGAAGGTGTGGGTGACGTTGAACATCCCCCAGCCGCCCGCGCTCATGAACAGCTCCTGGCGAACCCTCAGCGTCCCGCGCAGGATGGTGAAGCCGTCGCCGTCCACACTGAAGGAATCGCTCTGCACCGGGTTGGTGCGCCGAGCGATGTAGGTCGCGTTCTGCACGCCCAACCGGTAGCCGCCGCCGGGGGCCGCGAAGGCGACCGCGAGGATGCGCGGATTGGTGTCGAACCTGGGCTCCCCCATGCCGTCGTTGTCGATGACCAGCGCCGGATCGGCGCTGCGCAGCACCATGGCGAGGTCCGTGTCTCCGTCACCATCGAGGTCGCCCGTCGCCCGGGCCTCGATCCCCCAGCCCCGAGGCACGAAGCCCTCGGCCGTCGCCGCCGCGGTCGCCAGGGTCGGGATGCGAACCGGCGGGATCACCAGATCCTGGGCGAGAGCGGCCGGGGCGGCGGCAAGGCAAAGGAGGAAGGCGACGGCGAAAGGGCGCATGGTGAAGGTTCCGGAGCGTTGCGGCAGCATAGCCGCGTCGGCGTCCCTGGCTACAGCCCGACAGGCGTGGGCGCGGCGGCGGCGGCCTGCTAGGAGGGCGGCTTGGAACGCTTCGACGTAGTCATCGCAGGCGCCGGCGCCGCCGGCATGATGTGCGCCATCGAGGCGGGCAAGCGCGGGCGTTCGGTGCTGGTGATCGACCACGCCGGCGCCCCGGGCGAGAAGATCCGCATCTCCGGCGGCGGGCGCTGCAACTTCACCAACGTCCACGCCTCGCCGGCCAATTTCCTCAGCCAGAACCCCAAGTTCTGCGTCTCGGCCCTGCGCCGCTACACGCCGCGCGACTTCATCGCGATGGTCGATCGCCACCGCATCGCCTGGCACGAGAAGACGCTCGGCCAGCTCTTCTGCGACGACTCGGCCAAGCAGATCATCCGCATGCTGGTGGACGAGATGGCCGCCGTCGGCGTCCAGCTGCGCCTGCAGACCGCCGTCGACCGGGTGACGAAAACCGACGCCGGGTTCGAGCTGGCCATCGGCGGGGCTGTGGTGCGCTGCGCGTCGCTGGTCATCGCCACCGGCGGCAAGTCGATCCCCAAGATGGGCGCCACCGGCTGGGCCTATGAGATCGCGGCCCAGTTCGGCATTCCGGTCGTCCAGACCCGCCCGGCGCTGGTGCCCTTGACCTTCGAGGTCGGGCTGCTGGAGCGGTTGAAGCCGCTGGCGGGCGTGGCGGTCGATGCGCGGGTGAAGGCGGGCAAGACGGCCTTCGACGAGGCCATGCTGTTCACCCACCGCGGCCTTTCCGGCCCGGCCATCCTGCAGGCCTCATCCTACTGGCGCGAGGGCGAGCCGATCGAGGTCAACATGGCGCCGGGCGCCGACCTGCTGGCCGAGCTGAAGACCGCCAAGCGGGAGACGCCCAGGCAATCGCTCGCCAAGGTGCTGCACAGATGGCTGCCCACCCGGCTGGCCCAGTACATCGCCGACGAAGCCGGGGCCACGGGCAACATCGCCGATGCCTCCGACAAGGTGCTGACCGCCGCCGCGACCGCCGCCGGCGCCTGGCGGGTGAAGCCGGTCGGGTCAGAGGGCTATCGCACGGCCGAAGTGACGCTGGGCGGGGTCGACACCCGGGCGCTGAACTCGCGCACCATGGCCGCCGAAGCCGTGCCGGGCCTCTATTTCATCGGCGAGGCCGTGGACGTCACCGGCTGGCTCGGCGGCTTCAATTTCCAGTGGGCCTGGGCGTCCGGATGGAGCGCGGGCCAGGCGGTCTAGGACGGTCAGGACCAGTTCAACGGCCCCGAGAGACGCGAGACCAGACCGCCGTGATAGCTGCCTCCCTCGAGCCGCCAGGCCAGTCGCCCCAGCAGGTCGCCCGCCGCCCCCGCTGAAACGGCGTTGGCCTCGGCGTCAGTGACCAGGCCGCGGGTCCAGCGGCCCGACCTGCTGAAGGCTTCCTGTTCCATGCTGTAGCGAAGCCAGGGCCGAGCGCAGGTGCGGCAGCGCCAGATCTCGACCTCGGCAAACAGCCCTGAGGTCTCGTCGCGCCCCACCGGCCTGGCCTCGAACCGATCAAAGCGGGCCGAGCCGTCCTCGCAGGTGCACGAGTCCGCCATCAGGCGTTCTTCCCGGCGATCAGGGCCGCACGCTCCTCTGCCGTCAGGGGCCGCCATTTGCCTTCCGGCAGGTCGCCCAGCTTGATGGGGCCGACGCGCACGCGCAGCAGGTCGGTGACCTCCAGCCTCACCAGCTCGCACATGCGGCGGATCTGGCGGTTGCGGCCTTCCCTGAGCACGAAGTGCAGGCGCTGGGGCTCGACCTTTGTCACCCGCGCGGGCTTCAGCTTCCGCTCGTCCAGCTCCAGTCCGTGACGCAGCAGACCCAGGGCGTGATCGGTGATCTCGCCCTTCACCCGAACGAGGTATTCCTTCTCGAGAACGCTCTGCGGCCCGATCACCGCCTTGGCCACCACCCCGTCCTCCGACAGGATCAGCAGGCCGCGCGAGTCCATGTCGAGACGGCCTACTGGCGCCAGCTTGTTGTTGCGCCCAGGGACGACATCGGCCGCGCCCCACAGGCTATCGAAGCGGATCAGGCGCACCGCCGGGATCTGCTCGCCCTCGGGCTGGGACGAGACAATCCCCTCGGGCTTGTGGATCATGATGGTGAGCGCCGAACCCAGCTTCTTCTCGGCCTTGTCGGCGAGCGTCAGGGTCTGGCCCGGCAGGATCTTGCGGCCCGCGTCGGTGACCGTCTCGCCGTCGATGGAGACCAGCCCGGCCTCGATCAACGCCTCGGCCTCGCGCCGCGAACACACCCCCGACTGCCCCAGCCATTTGTTCACCCGCTGGGGTTCGCCTTCCTCGTATGTGCGGGTCCAGGCCATGAAGGGGTGTCTACGCGTTCCGCGCCGCGTTCGTCACCCCCGCCTCACGCGCCTGGATGGACGGCGTGCTGTTCCAGGCCGTCGGCGATTTCGTAGTAGTCGCCCTTGTCGGCGGTGAAGATGTGCAGCTTCAGCGTCGTGTCAGTCGGCTTGTCGAAGGCGCCCATGGCCACGGCGGTCCAGTCGCGGAAGACGGGGTCCCAGAACAGCGCCGAGCCGCAGGTCGAGCAGAACCCGCGCCGCACCTTCTCCGACGACTGGTACCAGGTGACGTTCTCCGCCCCGTGGATGGTCAGGGCTGCCTGCGGCATGTCCGTCGAGGCCCAGAAGTGGCCCGAGGTCTTGCGGCATTGGGTGCAGTGGCAGGCGTCGGGCCGGGCCAGCTCGCCCTCGACCTCGAACCGGACCGCCCCGCAGAGGCAGGATCCCTTGTGCGTCATGATTTCCTCCTGAGGTGCACGAGTTTCACCCCGGATTCGGCGCAAGGAAAAGGGCCCGCGGCGCGAACCGCGGGCCCTCACCTGATCAGGCGGGCCTAGCGGTGATAGCCGCCGTGGTGATCGCGCCGGTGGTCACGGCGGTCATCGCGACGATCATGCCGGCGGTCGCGGCGATCCCAGCGATGATCACGGCGGTCATCCCGCCGATCCCAGCGGTGGTCCCGGCGGTCGCTGCGACGGTCATAGCGATCGTCGCGTCGGTCGTGGCGGCGGTCATACCGGTCGTCTCGTCGGTCATCGCGACGGTCGTAGCCGCCGTGGCCGCGGTCGCCGGCGGCCAGGGTCGCAGACGCCACGCCCATGGAGCCGATGAGCGTCAGGGCCGCGAGCGCGGCGGTGAACAGTTTACGCATTTCAGAAGTCCCTTCACGGGTTAGACCGCCAGGCCCAGCGGTCGCTTGGCCCCTCAAAGCCGGAGCCTGACTTTCAGTCGTAAGCGACACTGCGGCGGCCTGAACGCGACCCCCGCACAGTTGCAACGCGGCCGGCTTCACCGTTCCGTCGCGCGCGGCGGAAAAACGCGCGAACCCATGCGAAAGGGCCCGCGGCGTGAACCGCGGGCCCTCCCTTCAGTCAGTCGCGCGGACGCCTAAAGCCGGCAGCGGCGCCAATGGCCGCTGCGGGTGCGGTAGCTGTCCATGCGGACATTGTAGGAGCGGTAGGCGCGTTCACAGCGGCGGACGTGTCGGCGCCAGGATTCGCCGCGGCGGTTGTCACGTCGATCCCAGCGATTGGGAATGCCGTCGCGGTCGCGGTCGCGATACTGCAATTCCCCGCCACCTGAACCTTGAGCCATGGCCGGCGCCGAAGCAGCGCCGGCGCCCACGAGGGTCAGCGCCGCGAGCGCGGCAGTGATGAACTTGCGCATTGTATAGCCCTTTTCTCTCTCAGCCCGCCGCGAGCGGCGGATATCGAGACCCTTGCAGGCGGAACGCTAGCATGGCTTGGGCGAACAGCGGTAGGCGGGGTTGCGGCGAACGACGAGGGGAAGCTGCGAACGGCAGGCCCCTACCCTCGCGGCCCCTAATCCCCTAGCTTCCGCCCGCCTTCCCCGCCGGAGCTCCCATGGCCGCCTACAAGTCGCTGCGAGATTTCGTCGCCAGCCTGGAGAAGGCGGGCGAGTTGGTGCGCGTTTCGGAGCCGGTGTCGTCGGTTCTGGAGATGACCGAGATCCAGACGCGGCTCTTGGCCACCGGCGGGCCGGCGGTGCTGTTCGAGAACGTGATCAAGGCGGACGGGACGCGCTCGGAGATGCCGGCGCTGGCCAATCTGTTCGGGACGGTCAAGCGCGTGGCCATGGGGGTGACCCTGGGAGGCCAGCCGCGGACCACGGCGGGCGAGCTGCGCGAGGTCGGCGAGCTGCTGGCCTTCCTGCGCCAGCCGGAGCCGCCGCGCGGCATCAAGGACGCGATGGGGATGCTGCCGACGGTGCAGTCGGTGCTGTCCATGCGGCCCAACACCGTCAAATCCGCACCGGTGCAGCAGGTGGTGCTGAAGGGTGACCAGATCGATCTGACCCGGTTGCCGATCCAGACCTGCTGGCCGGGCGAGCCGGCGCCCTTGATCACCTGGCCGCTGGTGGTGACAAAGGGGCCGTCGGCGTCACGCGAGGACGACTTCAACCTGGGCATCTACCGCATGCAGGTGATCGGCAAGGATCGCTGCATCATGCGCTGGCTCGCCCACCGCGGCGGGGCCCAGCACTATGCGCGGCACAAGAAGGCCGGCAGCCGTGATCCCCTGCCCGCCTGCGCCGTGATCGGGGCGGATCCGGGGACCATCCTGGCGGCGGTGACGCCGGTGCCGGACACCCTGTCGGAGTACCAGTTCGCCGGCCTGCTGCGCGGCGCCAAGGTCGATCTGGTGGCGGCCAGGACCCAGCCGCTAATGGTGCCGGCCCAGGCGGAGATCGTCATCGAAGGGCAGGTGCTCCTGGACGAATACGCCGACGAGGGGCCCTACGGGGACCACACCGGCTACTACAACTCGGTCGAGAAGTTCCCGGTCTTCCAGGTGACGGCGATCACCATGCGCAAGGACCCGATCTACCTGACGACCTTCACCGGCCGGCCGCCCGACGAGCCGTCGGTGCTGGGCGAGGCGTTGAACGAGGTGTTCATCCCGCTGATCCGCCAGCAGTTTCCCGAGATCACCGACTTCTGGCTGCCGCCCGAGGGCTGCAGCTACCGGATCGCCGTGGTGTCGATGAAGAAGGCCTACCCGGGCCACGCCAAGCGCGTGATGCTGGGCGTTTGGTCCTACCTGCGCCAGTTCATGTACACCAAGTGGGTCATCGTCGTGGACGACGACATCGACGCGCGCGACTGGAAGGACGTGATGT
>CAZRKY010000013.1:0-22863 GCA_964600375.1 uncultured Caulobacteraceae bacterium
TCAGTGAGCTTCTCAACGGGGATGGATTCGAGCGCCATGGGACCGGTTTAGCGCCCTTGGCCGGGGGCCGGAAGGCTAGGCCTGCATCAAGGCCCGCGCCGCAGCGCGCGCCGCGTCGGTCACTTCCGCGCCGGCCAGCATGCGGGCCAGCTCTTCCTCGCGCTCAGCCGGGCTGAGCGGATGCACAAGCGTGCGCACGCCGTTCCCCGCGTCGCGCTTGGAGACCTTCCAGTGCGCCCCGCCGCGGGCCGCCACCTGCGGGCTGTGGGTGACGACCAGCACCTGGCCGGTCCCGGCCAGCCGCTTCAGCCTCAGACCCACCGCGTCCGCCACCGCCCCGCCGACGCCCTGGTCGACCTCGTCGAAGATCATGGCGGGCGCAGCGCCGGGCTCGCCCGAACCGGCCAGCGACGCCTTCAGCGCCAGGGCCAGCCTGGCCAGCTCGCCGCCCGAAGCGATGTCGCCCAGCCCGCCCCAAGGGGCGCCGGAGTTGGTCGAGACCTCGAACTCCACCCGGTCGGCGCCATCGGGCCCGACCCGGTCCGCCGGCAGGGCGTCGACCGCCACCCGGAACTGGGCCTTTTCCAGCTTCAGGGGCGGCAGTTCCGCCGACACCGCCGAGGTCAGGCGCTCGCCCGCGCTTGCGCGGCGCTGGGACAGGTCCTGGGCGGCCTTGCGGTAGTCGGCCTCGGTCTGGGCCGCCCGGGCGTCGGCGGCGGCCAGCGCCCCCTCCCCGTCGGCGATCAGGGCCAGGGCGCCGGCGATCCGGGCCCGCTCCGCCGGCAGGGCGTCGACGGTGATCCCCAGCTTGCGGGCCATGGCGCGCAGGGCGAACAGCCGCTCCTCGGCCCGGTCCAGCCGGCCCGGTTCGAAATCAAAGGCCTCGGCGGCGGAATCGACCGCGGCGATCGCCTCGGTCGTTTCCACCAGGGCGCGGTCCACAGCCTCGGCGGCCGTGGTCAGTCGCTGGACCACCGCGTTGTCCTCGCCGGCGCCTGACTGCACCGCCCGCTCGCGCGCGCGTTCCAGCGCCCGGAAGGCCTGGGACAGCCGCTGGGACAGGCTGTCGCCGCCCAGCCCTTCGCGCGCCTGTTCGATATCGGCCAGCGCCTTTTCCGCCGCGCCCAGCAGCGCCCGCTCGCCGGCCAGGGCGGTCTCCTCGTCGGGCTGGGGGTCGAGCCGGTCCAGCTCCTCCAGCCGCAGGGTCAGCTCCTCGGTCTCCGCCGCCGCCCGCCCGGCCGCCTCGTGCAGCCGCTCGGCCTCGGCCTTGGCCTCGCGCCAGGCCTTCCAGGCCGTCCGCGTCGACGCCACCGCCATGCCCAGCCCGCCGTAGGCGTCCAGCAGGGCGCGGTGGGTGCGCTGGTCCAGCAGGCCCACGGTCTCGTGCTGGCCGTGCACCTCGATCAGGGCTTCGCCGATCTCGCGCAGCACGCCCACGCCCGCCGGCTGGTCGTTGACGAAGGCCCGCGACCGGCCGTCGGCGCCCAGCATCCGGCGCAGCACCAGGTCCTCCGAGCGCTCGAAGGCCAGGCCCTTGTCTTCCAGCAGGGTCCAGACGGGGTGGTCGGCCGCCAGGGCGAAGGAGGCGGACGCCACGGCCCGCTCCGCGCCGGCCCGCACAAGGCCCGCGTCGGCGCGTTGCCCGGTCGCCAGACCCAGCGCATCAAGGATGATCGACTTGCCCGCCCCGGTCTCGCCGGTGAGCACGGTGAGGCCCGGCCCGAACGCAAGGTCCAGGCTGTCCACCAGCACCACGTCGCGAATGGCCAAGCCAATCAGCATGGGTGCGAGCCTAGAGGGATTCTGGCCGGCTTACTGCCCGGGAATGATCCGGCGCCACCAGCTCTTGCGCGGCTTGGCCGGCTCGGCCGAGGTCGCGCCGTCGTCCGGAGACGCGGCTTCCGCGGGCGCGGCGCCGTCTTCACCCGGAGGCGGCAGGGCGGGCGAGGCGGAATCGAGCGGCGCGGACTCGGCGGAGGTCGCCGGGCCGGTCATCGAGGCCGGGGTCGGACGGTTGGGCAGGGGCTGGCCCTTGCGCTCCATCAGGCGGTAGGCGTCCTGGTACCAGCGGTCGCCCGGATAGTTGAAGCCCAGCACCGCGGCGTTGCGCTTGGCCTCGTCGACCACGCCGATGGTCAGGTAGGCCTCGACCAGCCGGTACAGCGCCTCGGGCGTGTGGCTGGTGGTCTGGTAGTCGTCGATGACCTTCTTGAAACGGCCGATGGCGGCGAGCGGCTGGTTCTGGCGCAGGTACCAGCGGCCGATCTCCATCTCCTTGCCGGCCAGCTGGTCGTAGACCATGTCGACCTTGACCCGCGCGTCTCGGGCGTAGTCGCTGGTGGGATAGCGGCGCGCCACGTCGCGCAGGGAGGCCAGCGCGTTCAGGGTCGCGCCCTGGTCGCGCTGCACGTCGGCGATCTGTTCAAAGTAGCAGATGGCCTTCAGGTAGTAGGCATAGGCCGCCGAGGGGCTGCCCGGATAAAGCTGGATGAACCGGTCGGCCGCGGCGATCGCGTCCTCGTACTGGTTGCCCGAATAGTAGGCGTAGGCCGTCATCAGGATCGAACGGCGCGACCATTCCGAATAGGGGTGCTGGCGCTCGACTTCCTCGAAATAGTCCACCGCCTCGGTCCAGCGGTGCTGGTCCAGCCGGGTGGCGCCGGTGGCGTAGAGCTGGTCAACCGGTCGCTCGACGTAGGCCAGCTGGGGCTTCTTCTTGGTGCCGGCGCAGGCGCTGAGCGCGGTCACGGCCATCAGCGCGGCGGCGATCGCCCAACGGCTGGAGGGTTTTGCAAACAACGGACAGACCTCTCGTAAACGCGACGACCCCAGACCCTGACCCGCACGCGGCGCAGAATCCGGCCCTCTCCCGGACCTCGCTTCTACACGACCCCGAAGAGACCGCCAACGGCGCGTGGCGGCGCGGGCAGAGAACGCGCGCGATTGGGCGGTATTGGGGCGCTTCTCCTTCTCTCAGCGAGAGAAGGAGGGCCCCGCGCATCGGAGGCGCGGCCAGCGCCGGAGATCCTTGCGCGGGAGGATGAGTGCGCGTCGGCCAGGATTTCGGGCCAGTATGGGATTGCAGGGGGGGAGCTCGGGCTGCGCCCGACAAACTCATCCTCCAGCGTGGGCCTTCGCCTGCGGCTCCGGCACGCTGGGACCTCCTTCCCTCACGAGGGAAGGATTCAGATTACCCCACCTGGGCAAGTTCGCGCTCGAAGGTGACGATGCGCCAGGCGGTCGGGCGGGCCAGGAGCTCGCGGACCAGCAGGTTGTTGATGGCGTGCCCGGCCTTGCGGCCCTCGAAGCGCGCCAGCAGGGGCATGCCCAGGACGTAAAGGTCGCCCACCGCGTCCAGCGCCTTGTGGCGCACGAACTCGTCGGCGAAGCGCAGGCCTTCCGGGTTCAGGATGCGGTCGCCGTCGATGACCACCGCGTTTTCCAGCGAACCACCGCGCGCCAGGCCGATCGAGCGCAGGTGCTCGACCTCGTGGGCGAAGCCGAAGGTGCGCGCCGACATGATCTCGCGGCGGTAGGTTTCCTCGTCCATCACCACGTCGACGCTCTGGGTGCCGATCGGGGTGCCGGGGAATTCGATCTCGAAGAACATCTCGAAGCGGTCGCAGGGCAGCAGGGCGGCGGTCTTGCCGTCGCCCTCGTCGACCATGATCGGCTCGAGGATCTCGATGTAGCGCTGCGGCGCTTCCTGGCGGCGGAAGCCGGCGCGGTCCAGCAGCTGGACGAACGGCAGGGCCGAGCCGTCCATGATGGGAACCTCGGGGCCGTCCAGCTCGACCAGAACGTTGTCGACGCCCAGGATGCAGAAGGCGCTCATCAGGTGCTCGATGGTCGAGACCTCGACGCCGGCGGCGTTGGCGATGACGGTGCCCAGCTGGGTCTTGACCACGGCGTCGCCGGAAACCGGCACGCGGTTGTCGCGATCCTTGATGTCGGTGCGGACGAAGACGATGCCGTGGCCGGGCGCGGCCGGACGGATCGACAGCCTGGTCCGCTTGCCCGTGTGCACGCCCACGCCGGCCATGATGGCCGGGCCCGCAAGGGTATGCTCATGAATTTCGGACGACGTGGACAATGCTGGACCTTAAGATTTGCCCGCAGGAACGCGCAGGCGAGACACCCCGCCGATCCCGATACGGGCAAGGGCGCAACAGGCCAACCCAACTCGAGTTTCGCTTTGTTACAGTTTTGCTCACCATTCGCCGGTGGGGTGAAAGCAACGGAACGGGCTTGACCCCGGCGCCTCGCGCAAGCCCTTTGCGAGTCTTGCTTTCGGAGACCTCCCCCATGTTCCTCCCTCGCCTGTCTATTCGTCTTGTCGCGGCCCTGGCCGCCGGCCTGATGGCCGCCGCCGTTCCCGCCCTGGCCCAGGCCGCAGACAGCCCCGCCCAGGTCGACGCCGCCGCCCGCGCGGCCGTCGCCGAGGCCGGCCTGGTCTGCAACGTCACCGGCTCGGTGGCGCGCGGAAAAGTGGGCCGGGACAAGGCCTATGAGGTCTCCTGCGCCGACGCCCCGGGCTGGATGGTGGTGACCTCCAAGCCGATCCAGACCTTCAACTGCCTGGCGACCGCCGCCGCCGTCGCCTCCGGCGCCATGGCGTCAGACCTGTGCACCCTGCCCGCCAACGGCGATGCGGTGGCCAACATGCGCGGGATCGCAGCCGCCCTGAACATCACCTGCGCCATCGACCAAGTGGAATGGATCGGCCGCCAGCCCAACGAGTTCGACCGCTACGAGATCGGCTGCGCCGACGTGGGCGGCTATTGGGTCACGGTCGACCTGACGGGCGCGCCGAAGGAGAAGCTGGACTGCCTGGAGGTTTCCGCCGCCGGCCGCGCCTGCAAGTTCACCACCGAGGCGGAAATCAACGCGGGCTTCAACGCCCGCCTGGCGGGCACGACGGCCGCGCCGTGCAATGTGACCAAGGTCCGCCTCGTCGGCGACAGCGCCACCGACCGCTTCTACGAGGCCGTCTGCGCCGGGTCAGACGGCCTGATGATCTCGTTCAGCCTCGCCAACGGCGCCTTCAGCGGCAAGTACGAGTGCGCCCGCGCCCAGCGGGTGGTGGGCGGCTGCAAGCTGACGACCGCTCCGCCCGCGGCGGGCTGACAACAGCAAAAGGGCCGGAGGTTTCCCTCCGACCCTTCCGTCTCAGCCCCCGTGAAGGGGATTTCTAGTTCGCCAGGCGGCGCAGGAAGCTCGGGATTTCCAGGTCGTCCTGGGAGTCCGCGGCCTGGGGCGCCTCCAGTTCGATTTCCGGCTCAGCCTGCTGGGTCGGGCGCAGCTCGGTGCGGGCGCGGCCGAATTGCTGCTGGGGCTTCTCCTCGTAGCGGGGACGACCGCCGCCGAACAGGGAACGCCAGCCGCCGCGGCGGGGCTCTTCGATGTAGTCGTCGATCTCGGGCTCCGGCGCCTTGCGGGTCGTCACCACCGACTCCGGCTTGATCAGCGGGGCGTCGAGGTAGAGGTCGCCCTGGGCTTCCTCGTCGTCGGCGACCAGCGGGTCCACGATGCGCGCGATCGGGCGATCGTCTTCATAGCCGGCCGACATGCGGGGCTGTTCGATCACCGGCTCGCGGATCTCGCGGGCGGCCGGGGCCTCGATGCGGGTTTCAGTGCGCGCCGCGGGACGCAGGCCGGTCTCGGAAACCACAGGCGACTGCATGTAGACCGGCTCGGGCTGGCGCTCGGGCTCGGCGGCGATCGGGGCCTGGATGTCGCTGACGGCGGGCGTGCGGCGGATCTCGGCCTTGGGTTCGATCTTCGAGATCGCCAGGCCATCCATGCCGGTGGCCACGACCGAGACGCGGATCTTGCCCTGCAGGGCCGGATCGAAGGCGGCGCCGAAGATGATGTTGGCTTCCGGATCGACTTCCGAGGAGATCGCGTTGGCGGCCTCGTCGACCTCCAGCAGGGTCATGTCCATGCCGCCGGTCACATTGACCAGCACGGCCTTGGCGCCCTTCAGCGAAGTCTCGTCCAGCAGCGGGTTCTGGATGGCGTTCTGGGCGGCCATCAGGGCGCGGTCCTCGCCCGAGGCCTCGCCGGTGCCCATCATCGCCTTGCCCATCTCGGTCATGACCGTGCGGACGTCGGCGAAGTCGAGGTTGATCAGGCCCGGCAGCACCATCAGGTCGGTGATCGAGCGCACGCCCGAGTGCAGCACCTGGTCGGCCATGCCGAAGGCTTCGGCGAAGGTGGTCTTCTCGTTGGCGACGCGGAACAGGTTCTGGTTCGGGATGACGATCAGGGTGTCGACGTAGCGTTGCAGCTCGGCGATGCCCGCGTCGGCCAGGCGCATGCGGTGACGGCCTTCGAACATGAAGGGCTTGGTCACGACGCCAACGGTCAGGATGTTCTTTTCACGGGCGCACTTGGCGATGACCGGGGCGGCCCCGGTGCCGGTGCCGCCGCCCATGCCGGCGGTGATGAAGACCATGTGGGCGCCTTCCAGGCGCTCCTCGATCTCGGCGGCGCTTTCCTCGGCGGCGTGCATGCCGACCTCGGGGTGGGCGCCGGCGCCCAGGCCTTGCGTGGTGCTCACGCCCAGCTGGATGCGGTTTTCGGTCTTGGCGTACTGGAGCTGTTGCGCGTCGGTGTTGCCGACCACGAACTCCACGCCCTCGAGCCCGGACTCGATCATGTTGTTGACGGCGTTGCCGCCGGCCCCGCCCACGCCGAACACGACGATGCGGGGTTTCAGTTCCGTGGCGCGGGGCGCGGACAGAGAAATTGCCATTAACCGACCTCTTGGACCCAGGACCCGCGAACCCCTTGCGCCTTATGCGAAGGCGGTTCGCCGGAAAGGGTTAATTGAATAACTACCTTCCCTAACGCTGGGTTAACCGCCTAGCGTGAGTCGGGTTTTCGGGAAGGTATTTCTTGAGGTCGAATCGTCACGTTCTGTGGATGTTCTGCGACGTTGCTGTGACGCTGGCGGTCTAGGACCCCACCGCGGGCAGGATCATCTCCGGCACATACCGGTCCTGCGGGATCCGCGCGGCGGCGTCCGAGTAGTTCCCGCCCATGAAGCAGATCACCAGCTCCAGCTCGGGGATGGCCATGGCGATCTGGCCACCGTTGCCGGCCGCGTAGAAGGCGCGGACCTTGCGGCCCCGGTACGGATACTCCTGCGACCACCACAGGTAGCCGTAGCGGCGCTCGCCGAACGCCTCGAGCGGGGCGGTGGATTGCGCGGCCCAGTCGCGGCTGACCACGCGGCGGCCCTGCCAGGCGCCGCCGGCGCGCATGACCTCGGCGAACTTCATGAAATCCCGCGGCTGCAGATAGGCGCCGCCGCCCATGTAGGGCTCGCCGGTGGGCTGTGTGTTGAGCGCATAGCGGGTGATGCCCATCGGCCGGGCCACGAGTTCAGCGAACAGGCGCTCCAGCGGCCGGCGCGAGGCGCGGGCGATGACGGCGCCCAGCAGGTTGGGCTGGACCGAGCAGTACACAGCCGGGGCGGCGCCGGGGGCCGTGACCATCGGCAGCTTGAGCGTGAAGCGGTACCAGTCGCGCTCCTCGCGCTGGCCTTGCATGTTGTCTTCATTGCCCGGCGCGTCGCCGTTGCTGTCGTCGCAGAAGTAACCCGAGGTCTGGCTCAGCAGATGCCGCGCGGTCATCGCGGTCTGGCGGGGATCGACCGGCGTCGCGCCCAGGGTGGAATAGACGGGCGTGGTCAGGCTGAGAGGGTGGCCCGCCTGCATGGCCGCGCCGAAAAGGACCGCGGTCAGGCTCTTGGCCGCCGAGCGGGTGTCGTGGAGCGTGTCGCGGTCGAAGCCGTGGAAATACTCCTCCAGCACCAGCTTGCCCCGCCGGGCGATCAGCACGGCGTGGACGTCGGACGTCGACATCCCCTCCATCGGCTGGGCCGCCAAGGTCTGGATGAAACGCTCCATGTCCGGCTGGCTGATCCCGGCCTCTGCCAGGGTCCCGACTGGCCATCCATCGGCGCGGGCCGGCGGGGGCGCGTAACGGTAGGGCGCGGCGCCCGGATCGCGGGGATAGAAGCCGCTGCCCTGCCCCGGCTCGACACGGTGGAATTCGTAGGTCTGGCCGACGCGGGGGATGTAGACCGACAGGATGCCGTTGTCGGGGTCGAAGCGTCCGCGCCCGACCGCTTCCAGGGTTCGCGCGCCGAAGGGCTTGCCCATCAGCAGGACGTCGCCGCCCTCGACCCGGACGCTTTCGATCCGCAGGGCGCGGCCGGCGTTGCGTTCGGGATTGCGCACATACGCCGTGGCCGCGCCGTCGGCTCCGATGGTGATGGGCATGTAGAGGGTCATCACCGCGTCCAGCGGCGCCACGGTCCCGCCCCAGCGTCCGGACGCCTGGGCGACCAGGTTCACGGGGGTGATGAAGCTGGCGGAATCGAACGGACTCTGGCCCTGGCGCCAGAAGGCGGCGGGCGCGCCCCGGGCGACCGGGTCGAGGGTCAGGGTGCGGCCCTGGCCGAAGTCGAAGACGATCCGCCCGGCGGCGTCGGCCTTGCCGTCGACCAGCCGGCCCTTCAGGTCGGCGCGCCAACCGGCGGGCAGCCGCTCGACGGTGACCGGGCCGCGCAGGTCGGGGCCGAAGAAGGCCGACGCCTCCCACAGGCCCGCTACATCCGACAGCGGGATCGCAGCGCTGGGCGCAGGGGTGTTCGCGGCCGTTTGCAGGGGCGCGGCCATGAGGGCGGCGGACAGCAGAAGGGCGCGCGCGGCAGCGGTTCGGGAAAGCATGGGCACTCCGGACTCAAACAGGGGATGTCGCCTGGCGCTCGCGCAGCCAGGCCAGGATGGGCTCGCGGCCGTGGCTCATGTTGGCCTTCAGCGCATCGCAGGCGGCCTCGAGGTCGCCCCGGCGCAGGGCGGCGATGATGACGTCGTGATGATTGGCGGCGCGCTCGGCGTTGGGCCGTTCGCGCATCAGGGCGAGCTCGTAGCGGCGGGTGCGCAGCATCAGCTGCTCGATCATGTCCACCAGCACCCGGTTGGGGCAGCCGTCGAGCAGGGCCATGTGCCAGAGGTCGTCGAGCGCCATGACCTGGTCGGGCCGGGCGGCCGCTTCGATCATGCGGTTGATCTGCTCAAGGCGCGCCAGGGTCGAATCCGGCGGCAGGCCGCCCAGGCGAAGGGCCTCGGGATCCAGCAACGGGCGCAGATCGTAGAGCTGCGAGAGCTCCGCCTCGGTCATGGGGGCGACGAACCAGCCCTTGCGCGGCACCGCCTGCAGCGCCCCCTCCGCCGCCAGCCGCGCCAGGGCCTCGCGCAACGGCGTGCGGCTGACCTTCAGCGCGGACGCCAGATGCACCTCGTTGACCCGCGCCCCGGCCGCCAGCCGCCCATCCACGATCATGGCCCGTACGGCGTGGACCAGCTCGTCGCTGATGTTGGGGCGTTCGAAGGCGGCGGCGTTGGACTGCATACTGTGTACAGTTTACGAAAACGAGGCGATATCAAGCCCGGGGCGCGCTCGGGCGACCTCTGACCGGGCATTGTCAGCGGGGCATTCCGGAAACCCACCTGTATTTCAATGGCTTCCACGATCTCCAATTGAAACGCAATCACCCTTACCCCCTTGAGGGGTAAGACGGGCCCATCGCACCGGAGGCGCGGCAGCGCCGCAGGTCTGCGAGGGAGATCGGGGGTCTCTCACCGGAGTGCAGCGTTTCGCGCAGGGGAAAAGCGACTGTCGCAAGACCCCCGATCTTCCGCGCAAGGATCTCCGCCCCCGCCTGCGCGGGGGCTTCGATGCGCGGAGCCTTCTTACCCCTCAAGGGGGTAAGAGCGGTTGCGCCCTACAGGTTCTCGCTGAGCCACCCGGCGACGCGGTTGAACACCCCGCCCTTGTGCACGACCGGCGCATCGCGCGGCCCGACCTTGGCGGTCATCAGTTTGCGCGGCGCCACCGCCTCGCGCGGCCCATAGGCCGCCCGCAGCAGCACACCGGTGGCGGCGCAGTAGCCCGGCCCGGAGGCGGCGTCGGCCAGGTGCGGGGCGCGGCGCGGCTTGCCCAGGCGCACCGGGCGATCGAACACCCGCACGCACAGCTCACGCACCCCGGCCAGCTGGGACGCGCCGCCGGTCAGGACGATCTGGGCCCCCGGCTCCAGCGCCACGCCCGCGGCCTTCAGCCTTTCGCGCAGCAGTTCCAGTGTCTCTTCAACCCGCGGCGCGATAACAGTTTTCAGGATCGAGCGCGGCACCACGATAGGCCCGGCGCCAGGGTCGTCGCCGCGCGGCGGCGCCTCCACCGTCTCGCGATCCTCGTTCGCCGAAGCGATGGCCGAGCCGTAGAGCGTCTTGACCCGCTCGGCCCCCGCGACCGAGGTCGACAGGCCGCGCGCGATATCCGCGGTCACATGCCCGCCGCCGACGGCGAGCGAGTCCACGTGCACCAGCGAGCCGTTGGAGAACACGGCCGCCGAAGTGGCCCCTGCCCCCATGTCGATGCAGATGCAGCCCAGGTCCATCTCGTCGTCTTCCAGCGCCGCCAGCGCCGAGGCGAAGGGCGACGCCACCATGCCCTCAAAGGTCAGGTGGGCGAGCTCAAGGCAGTGCCCGAGCGTCTGGAAGACATTGGCGTTCATGGTCACCACCAGCAGCTCGAGGCTCAGCTGGCGGCCGTACATGCCGCGCGGATCGCGCACGCCGCGCTGGGCGTCCACGGCCCAGCCGATGGGGAGCAGGTGGATGGCCCGGCGGTTGGGGAAGCGCACCTGCGCCAGCCCCGCGGCGATGGCGCGGCTCAGGTCGCCGTCGGAGATCGGCCGCGCACCCAGCGAGACGCTGGCGGTGACGCGATGGCTGGCGATCTGGCCCACGGAGGCGGTGACTGTCACGCCCTGGACGACCACGCCGGCCATGGCTTCCGCCCGCTCGACGGCCTGGGCGACGGCCTTGGCGGCCTCATCGACGTCGACGATCGCCCCGCCCTTGATGCCGTGGGACTGGACATAGCCCACGCCCGCGACGCGCACGGTCTTGTCGCAACGGCGCACGCCGTCGGCCTTCATGATGAAACAGGCGACCTTGGAGGCGCCGATATCGAGGGCGGCGACCATCTGCGGGCCCCCGCCACGCAGGGCGCCCAGGCCTTCCTTTGCTCCACGCCGGTCTTCCAGCCGCGACATACTCCGCCCCTCTAAACTCTAGTCCAAGGTTGTTAAGCGCCGCCGTCCGTCGGCTGCGAGCCGACCGCCCCGTCCCGCGGCCGGACCGCGATCAGGTTCGGGTCGCGCAGGTCGATGCGCGCGAACCCCAGCTCCAGAACCCGTGATTGCTGGTCGAGCTGGTCCAGGCGCAGCAGCGCCGCCTCCTCGTCCGTCGCCGGCAGCTGGATCAGCGAGCCGTCCTTCAGCCGCAGGTCCCAACGCCGCCCGTCAACGCGAACGAGCGCCTCCAGCCGGCTCAAAAGCCGAGGGCGCGCCCGGATCTGCGGCAGCACCTCGCCGGCGGCCGTATCGGCACCGGCGCCCACCACCAGCGGCAGGCGCGAGAACCGGCCCGCGTCGGCCTCGGGAATGATCTGGCCGTTGGCGTCGATGACCACGGCCCGGCCCTGGTGCTGCCAAACGGCCAGCCGTTCGCGTTCGACCACGTCGATGATCAGGGTGTCGGGCAACAGGCGCACAACGCGCACTTCCTTGACCCAGCCCACCTTTTCGATGCGCAGCTTGAGCGCACGAAGGTCCATCAGGGCCAGGGGCTGGTCCTTATAGAGGCCCATGGCCGCCTTGACCGCCGGCAGGGCCTCGGGGCTGACGCCCTCAAGGTGCACCTTGCCCAGCCGCAATCCCGCGTCCGCCAGCCGGTCGCCGGTGAAGGTCCCGACCGCGGCGCCCAGCGCCTGGGCCCGCCCGCCGGTGAACAGGGTCACCGAGCCGCCCAGCAGCAGCAGCGCGAGCACGGCCGCGCCGGTCGCCTGGGGCGACAGCCCGACGCTCTTCACCGCATGCAGTTTTCCAGCCGGGATTGGACGGCCGCCCCGGGCGGGTTTCGCCTTTCTCGGCGCGGGCTTCTGACTGTCTCGTCTTCCACCCCGCACTAACGCGGGCATGAAGCGTCCTCCACGATCCACCGGACCAGATCATCGAACCCTATCCCCGTATGACCGGCCTGCTCTGGCGCGAGCGAGGTCGGCGTCATGCCGGGCTGGGTGTTGACCTCCAGAAGAACGAGGACGTCCTTAATATCGTCATAACGAAAGTCGGACCGGGTAAGACCCCGGCAACCAAGAGCGCTGTGCGCGCGCTCGGCCAGTTGCATGGCTTCCCTTGCCACGGCAGGCGGAATTGGGGCTGGCACCACATGGCTGGAGCCGCCTTCGGCATATTTTGCGTCGTAGTCGTAGAAGCCCGTCGCCGCGATGATTTCGGTGACCGCCAGCGCCCGGGGGCCTTCGGCCTCGCCCAGCACCGCAACCGCCAGCTCCTTGCCGGCGACGTATGGCTCGACCATCACCTCCTCGCCGAAAGTCCAGGTCTCGCGCGCCAGCTCACGCGGCGGGGCGTTAGCGCCCTCTCGCACTATGAACACCCCCACCGACGACCCCTCGGCGTTGGGCTTCACCACATAGGGCGGCTCCATGACGTGATCGCGGGCCACCTCGAAGCGGTTGAACAGCCCGCCGCCCGGCACCACCACGCCTGCGGCCGCCAGCACCGACTTGGACTTGGCCTTGTCCATGGCCAGCGCCGAGCTCAGCACGCCCGAGTGGGTGTAGGGGATGGCCAGGGTCTCGAGCACGCCCTGCACGCAGCCGTCCTCGCCCCACTCGCCGTGCAGCGCATTGAACACGACGTCGGGCTTGAGCGCGGTCAGCACCGCCGCCAGATCACGCCCGGCGTCGACCCGGGTGACGCGGGCGCCCAGACGCTCTAGGGCCCCGGCGCAGCTTTCGCCCGAGACCAGCGAGACCGCGCGCTCTGACGACAGCCCGCCCATCAGGACGGCGACGTGTTTTCCGGCGAGGGGCTTGGTCATGGGCAGACGCCTTTGGTCGAGACGGCGATATCAAACGGGCGAAGGGTTGAGAACCGGTATTCCCGGCGAAGCTCTAGGCCGCCTTCGCCGTGCGCGCCGCCGCGGGCAGGTCGATCCACACCCGCGCGCCGCCCAGGTTGCCGGACTCGACCCCCAGATCCCCGCCCTGCAGCCGGATCAGATCGCGCGTCAGGCCCAGGCCCACGCCCACGCCCGATGTGTCGGCCGAGGCGGAATTCAGCTCCATCAGCCGTTCAATCGGCACGCCGTCGCCGTCGTCCTCGATGTGGATCCGGATCACGCCCTTGCCAGTAGCGAAGGCCGACACCTGCACGAGGCCGGGCCGGGCGCCGAAGCTGGCGGCGTCAGTGACCAGCCGGATCAACAACTGTCGCAGCCGCTGGGGGTCGCCCTGGACGTCCAGCTCCTCCTCCGCGAGGCCAAGGCGGATCTCGCAGCCCCGCCTGGCCTGGAAGCGGGCGGCGGTCACCGCGCTGACCAGCAGGCCCGACAGGCTGAACCGCTCGCCAGGCACGCCCCGCGAGCCGGACTGCAGCGCCGCGGCGTCGATCAGCTTGCGGGTCACCGTCTCGATCTGCTCGCCGCTCTCGACGATGTGGCCCATCAGCTCGCGCTGCTTCGGGGTCAGTGAGCCGATGCGCCCGCTCTTCAGCAGCTCGGCCACGGTCAGGACGCCGGTCAGGGGCGATCGCAGCTCCTCGCTCATGACCGACAGGAAGCGGGTCTTGGACGCGCTGGCGGATTCGGCCTGGAGCCGCCGTGCTTCCGCGTCCGCCGCATAGGCGTCCAGCCGGCGCATCATCGCAGACAGCGGGTGGACCGTAGCGACCACGGCGGCCAGCAGGCACTGGACCATCAGCAGGCCGTCGGCGCCCACCTGCTCGGCGCGTCCGGCCGGACCGACGCCGAGCGCCGCCCCGGTCACCAGCACTGTCGCCACGGTCGCGACGGCCAGCAGCCCGCCGATGTCGCGGCTGACAAAGACGGCGATGGCGACGGCCGGGAAGATGAAGACCGAGAATGGGATGATCGTGGGGAAAGGCATGCAGGCCGCAACGGGCACGGCCAGGACCAGGGCCTGCGCCAGGGCGCCACGCACCAGCGCCCGGCCCTCCGGCAACCGCACCCCGCCAGACGCCACCGTCAGAGCGAACGGCGCGGCGACCGCCATGCCCATGGCGTCCGACAGGAACCAGCCCCGCAGGAAGCCCAGGGCGCCGTCGATCTCGACCATTCCTGCGCCCACAACGGCGCAGGTCGCCAGCAGGGCCGAGACCATCGGACCGAAGAGCACCACACCGGTCACGAACCTCAGGTAGTCGCCGGCGGCGGACATCGGCATGGCGACGTGACGCATCGCCCAGGCCGCCACCGCGATCTCGAGCGCGTTGGCGGCCGGGAAGGCCAGGCTGACCCAGGGCGGCCGTCCGAAGGCGAGGTTTGCGGAGATCATCACCGCCAGGGCGACGCCCAGGCCGATCGCCTTCTGCTTCCGCCCCGTAAATCCGCGCATGACGAAGGCCAGCACGATGGCGTTCGCCGGCCAGATGGCGGCCTCGATCCCTTCGAAGCGGAAAAATCCGATGCTGATCGCGCAAAGCGCGGCGGTGACGGCGGCGAGGGCGCCGAGGAGGGACCAATTTCGGACGGTCACGGGTTGCTCCGGATAACGCTGCAACGTCTCGCTGACGCGGTTACCCAGAGGTTAACGACCTACTGTGACAAGCGCTTTCCGATGCGCTTGATCTCCCAGTCGAGCTGAACGCCTGTCTTGACCAGCACGTCGGCCCGCACCAGCTCGCCCAGCTCTTCCAGGTCCTCCGCCGTCGCGTCCCCGGTGTTGATCAGGAAGTTGGAATGCAGCTCCGAGAACTTGGCGCCGCCGTGCAGCTTGCCGCGCCAGCCGGCCTCGTCGACCAGCTTCCACGAGGAGTGGCCGGGCGGGTTCTTGAAGGTCGAGCCGCCGGTCTTCTCGCGGATCGGCTGGGTGGATTCGCGCCGAGCCGTGATTTCGTCCATGCGCGCGGTGATGGCGGCCGGATCGTCGGGCTCGCCCTTGAAGGTCGCCTGCACCCAGATGATCGAGCCCGGCTCGATCTCCGAATGGCGATAGGTGTACCCGAAGTCGCGCAGGGACAGGATGCGCATCTGGCCCGTGCGGTCGTAGCCCCAGGCGCGCACCAGCACGTCCTTGGTCTCGCGCCCGTAACAGCCCGCATTCATGGTCAGCGCCCCGCCGATGGTGCCCGGGATGCCGGCGTAGAATTCCAGCCCCGCGAGGCCCGACCGGGCCGCGAACTTCGCCACCATGGAATCCAGCACGCCGGCGTCGGCGACGATGTTGCCGTCCTCGTCCAGGCCCATGTAGGCGAAGGCCTTGCCCATCAGCCGGATGACGACGCCCTCGACCCCGCCGTCGCGGACGATGACGTTGGATCCCACGCCCAACACCGTCACCGGGACCTCGGCAGGCAGGCCGCGCAGGAAGTCGGCGAGGTCGGAGTGGTCCGCCGGCAGGAACAACAGCTCGGCCTTGCCGCCCACCCGGAACCAGGTGAAGGGCGCCAGGTCCGCGTCGCGCACCAGCTTGCCCCGCACGGCCGGCAGGCTGTCGCGCCAGTTCTTCACCGCCGGGGCGCTCACGCGGCCGCTCCCAGGGCCTCAAGTTGCTCCGGCAGGGCGTAGGCCCACTGGGTGATATCGCCGGCGCCCAGGAAGACCACGAGGTCGCCGGCCGCGGTCTCCTCGGCGATCAGGGCTGGCAGGGATTCGACGTCCGGCAGGATCAGCACCCTGCGATGGCCGTAGCGGCGGATGCCCTCGGCGAGGGCCTCACGGTCGACGCCCTCGATGGGCTGTTCCCCGGCCGGGTAGACGTCGGCGACGATGACCGTGTCGGCGTCGCTCATGCAGGCCGAAAACTCTTCCATGAGATCGCGCAAGCGGGTGTAGCGGTGCGGCTGGACCACGGCCACGACCTTGCCGGTGGCGACCTGGCGCGCCGCCTTCAGCACGGCTGCAATCTCGACGGGGTGGTGGCCGTAGTCGTCGACGATGCGCACGCCCCCGACCTCTCCGGTGGTTGTGAAGCGGCGGCGCACGCCGCCGAAGCTCTTCAGCCCCGCCCGGATTCCATCGGCGTCGACGCCGAGCTCGCGGGCCACGGCGATCGCCGCCAGGGCGTTGGCGACATTGTGCCAGCCGGGCATGGGCAGGTGCAGCTTGTCGATGCGGATCTCGTCGCCCTCGAGTGGTCTGATCACCGCGTCGAACCAGGCCCCGTCAGGCGCCATCTCGACGTTGTCGGCGCGCACCTCGGCCTGGGGGTTCACCCCATAGGTCACCAGCCTGCGGTTCTCGACCGCCGCAGCCAGGGCGCGGACCTCGGGGTGGTCCACGCAGACGGCGGCGAAGCCGTAGAAGGGGATGTTCTCCACGAAGTCGCGGAAGCCCTTCTTCACCGCCTCGAAGTCTCCCCAGTGGTCCAGGTGCTCGGCGTCGATGTTGGTGACGATCGCGACCGTCGATTTCAGGCGCAGGAACGAGCCGTCGCTCTCGTCCGCCTCGACCACGATCCAGTCGCCCTCGCCCACCTTGGCGTTGGTGCCATAGGCGTTGATGATCCCGCCGTTGACCACCGTGGGGTCCAGCCCGCCCGCGTCCAGCAGGCAGGCCACCATCGAGGTGGTCGTGGTCTTGCCGTGGGTGCCGCCGACGGCGATCGAGAACTGGAGCCGCATCAGTTCGGCCAGCATCTCGGCCCGGCGCACCAGCGGGATGCGCTTCTCGCGCGCCGCGACATACTCCGGATTGTCGGTCTTCACCGCCGTCGAATAGACCACCGCCGAGGCGCCTTCGACGTGGGCCGCGTCGTGGCCGATGAAGATGCGCGCGCCGAGCTTTTCCAGCCGCTTGGTGTTGGCCGAGGCCTTGGCGTCGGAGCCCTGGATGACATAGCCAAGCTTCAGCATGATCTCGGCGATCCCGCTCATGCCGATGCCGCCCACGCCCACGAAATGGACGGGCCCGATGTCGAACGGGATGGGGCGGAGCTTGGAGCGAGGCGTCATGCAGGCGTCATAGCGAGGGACGCGACGCTTTGCATCAGGCTTCGCGCCGTTGCCGAACGGGCCTGGGCGCGGCAATCTCGGCGGACCGGAAGGGGTTGCTTGTGAAACCGCTGTTTGCCGCCATCGCCTGCGCCGCACTGCTGGGCGCCGCCGCCCCTGCCTGGGCCGAGCCGTCGCCCGACGAAGACCTGCGCCTGCTGGGCCAGACCGACGAGTTCGCCTATTTCTTCGCGGAATCGTCGCGCACGCCGGTCGGCGGCGACATCGACGTCTGGGTGCTGGCCGCGCTGCAGCGGACGACCCACACCTCCGAAGGAGATGACGTCGTCGGGGGCTGGTTCCGCATGCGGGTGACCTGCGCCAACGGCACCATCTACAGCCAGGAGAGCATGCTGATCCGGCGGGACTTCACCATCACCCTGCACTCGGTGGAGCCTGACCCGCCCCAGCCCGCCCGCCCAGACAGCCCCTACGGCGTCCTGCGCGACTACTTGTGCAGCGGCATAACGATTGAGCCTGACGTGCGGGCCTCGGACCTGTCCGACGCCCTGCGCCTGACCCGCGGGCTGTTCGCCGAACCGCGCACGCCCAACCAGACCACCTGATCTCAGGCCTTGCCAGCGACCTGTTCCACCAGGTCGGCCAGCCGCGAGGCCGCGTCCGGGTGCCCGACCGAGCGGGCGGCCTTGGCCATTTCGACCAGCTTGCCGGGCTCTGAAAGCAGCGCCTGCAGCGTGTTGGCCAGGCCGTCCACGGTCAGGTCGTCCTCGGCGATGGCGATCGCCCCGCCGACGTCGACCAACTGCTTGGCGTTCAGGGTCTGGTGGTCGTCCATGGCGATCTTCAGCGGCACCAGCACCGAAGGCACGCCCGCCACGGCGATCTCGCAGCAGGTCGAGGCGCCGGCCCGGCCGATGACCAGGTGGGCCTCGCCCAGGCGCGAAGCCATGTCGCGGAAGAAGGGCGCCACCTGGGCGTCGATGACGGCGTCGGCGTAGACCGAGCGGGCCGCGTCGAGGTTCTCGGGTCGGCTCTGCTGGTCGATCTTGAGCTTATGCCGGATGGATTCGGCCAGGCGGGCGAAAGCCTGGGGCACGGTCTCCGACAAGAGCCGCGCGGCCTGGCTGCCGCCGGTGACCAGGACGTTGATCCGGTCCGTCGGCGCCTTGAACCTGCGTTCGGCCAGGGCCTGGATGTCCGGGCGCACCGGGTTGCCGACGACATGGGCCGAGGCCTTCACCTTGGCCGAGGCCTTCTCCAGGATGGGGAAGGCGCAGGCGACGGCCGAGACCGACCCGGCCAGCAGGCGATTGACCCGCCCCAGCACGGAATTCTGCTCGTGGATGATGGTCGCCCGGCCCTGGACCTTGGCGGCCAGCAGCGCCGGCAGCGAGGGATAGCCGCCGAAGCCGATGACGACAGCAGGATTCAGGCGATTGAACGCCTTCTGCGCCTGGCCGACCCCCTGCATGATCTTCAGCCCGCCCCGGATGGCGCCGATCGGGTCGGTGGTCCTGAAGGTCGCGGCGTTGAGCGCGATGCGCTCGGCGGCGGGGAAGGCGTGGGCGAACTGGTCGCCGCGGCTGTCAGTGGCCAGCACGACGGTCCAGCCGCGCGCGCCGAGCTCGCGGGCCAGCGCCTCGGCCGGGAACATGTGTCCGCCGGTGCCGCCCGCGGCGACGACAGCCACCTTCGAATTGGTCTTGGTCATGAGGCTCAGTTACGCGAACGAGCCGGCGCGCGACAGACCCTCGGTCTGGGTGTAGGCGCCAGGCCGCTTGCGGGTCAGCGCCAGCGCAAGGCCGAGCGTCAGCCCCATCGCCAGCATCGACGAGCCGCCGTAGCTGATGAACGGCAGGGTCATGCCCTTGGTCGGGATCAGGTTCAGGTTCACCGCGATGTTGATGAAGGCCTGCTGGGCGAACAGGACGAACAGTCCCGCGGCAGCCACCTGCTCAAAGGGATCGGACAGGCGCATGGCCTTGTAGAGGCCCCGCACGGCCACGAAGCCGAACAGGCCGATCAGCAGGAGCGAAAACAGCAGGCCGTATTCCTCGGCTCCGACGGAGTAGATGAAGTCGGTGTGCAGGTCGGGCACGTGACGCTTCATCACGCCCTCGCCCGGGCCTGCGCCGAACAGCCCGCCGGCGGCGATGGCGTCCGACGCGCGGTCGATCTGGGTGGTGTCGGCGGCCTCGGAGCCCAGGAATTTCTGCACCCGCTGGGCGACGTGATCGAACAGGAAATAGGTCGAGGTCAGGCCCGCGACGGCGACCACGCCCAGCCCCAGGATCCACCTGAGCGGCACGCCCGCCATGAAGAAGCAGGCGCCGAACGCAATGGTCACCAGGACGGTCTGGCCAACATCCGGCTGGATAAGCAGCAGCCCGACGGTGACGGCGTAGAGGGCGAAGGCGATCGAAACCCCGGGCACGCCCTCACCCTTCTGACCCTCCGCGAACATCCACGAAGCCAGGACCACCAAGGCGGGCTTGATGAACTCGGACGGTTGCAGGCCAAACCCGCCCAGGTCCAGCCAGCGCTGCGCCCCCTTGGCCGTGTGGCCGATGAAGGGCAGGAGCGCCATGATGCCGATCGAGGCGATGAAGACGAAGAAGGCCACCCGCCGGACGCCGCGTGGCGACATCATCGACGCTGTGAGCATGATTGCCGCGCCCGTAAGCGAGAAGACGGACTGGCGCAGGGCGAAGTGCAGTTCGTTCTCGATTCCGATGCGCTGGGCGGCCGCCGGGCTGGCGGCGAAGGCCAGCGCCACGCCCAGGAACATCAGGGCGGCGATCCCGCCCAGCAGCCAGTGGTCCACCGTCCACCACCACAGCCCGGCCGCGGTGCGGTCGGTGCGCGCGAAGGGCTGGGAATAGGAGGTCGTCGCGGTCATGCCGCGTCACCCTGGGCCCGTGACTTCTTAGGCGTGGTTAACGAAACCACCGCGGCGCGGAAGGCTTCACCGCGCGCCTCGAAATCCGGGAACTGGTCGAAGGATGCGGATGCCGGGGACAGGAGGACGACGGCGTCCTCCCCGCTGGCCGCCGCGTCGGCGTGGGCGTCGGCCACCGCGCGGGCGATGTCGCCGCTGATGGTCCAGGGCGCGCTGGAGCCGATGGTGCCGGCGAAGGCGTCGGCCGCCTCCCCCACCAGATAGGCCTTGGCGACCCGGCCGAAGAGGTCCTGCAGCTCCTCGATGCCGCCGTCCTTGGCCCGGCCGCCGGCGATCCAGTAGACCTTGGGATAGGACTGCAGCGCCTGGCGCGCGGCGTCGGCGTTGGTGGCCTTGGAGTCGTTGATGAAGCGCACCTTGCCGACGCGCCCGACCTCCTCCATCCGGTGCGCCAGCCCGGGGAAGGTCATCAGCCCCTCGACGGCGTCATCGGACGAAACGCCGAGCGCCCGGGCCACGACATAGGCCGCGGCCGCGTTCTGCCAGTTGTGCTTGCCTGGCAGGGAGCGCGCGCGGGTCAGGTCGGCGACCTCGACGGTGCGGTCGCCGGTGGAATCGTAGAGCACGCCGCCCAGCGCATAGACCCCGCGCCCGATGGCCCGCCCCGAGGAAATGGGCCGCACGGCCGCCTTCCCCGCCGACATCAGTTCGGTGCAGATCTGCTGGCCGTAGGCGTCGTCGACGCCGACCACGGCGGTGTCGCCCGGGCCCTGGTTGGCGAATATCCGCCGCTTGGCCGCGACGTAGCCCTCCATGCCGCCATGCCGGTCGAGATGGTCAGGCGACAGGTTCATCAGCACCGCCACATCCGGCCGGAAGGTCCGGGTCAGGTCGAGCTGGTAGGACGACGTCTCGATCACATAGACCGCGCCCTGGTGCATGTCGGGCAGGTCCAGGACGCCCACGCCGATGTTGCCGCCGATGCGCGCGTCGCGCCCGGCCTCCTTCAGCACCCAGCCGATCAGGGCAGTGGTCGTCGACTTGCCGTTTGTGCCGGTGATGGCGACCGTACGAGGCCGCTTGGCCAGCGGCGCGAGCGCCACTGTGCGGGCGTATAGCTCGATGTCGCCCAGCACCTCCACGCCCGCCGCCTTGGCCTTTTCAACCGTCCAGTGCGGCTTGGGATGGGTCAGCGGCACGCCCGGCGACAGCAGGAAGGCGGCGAAGGTGGACCAATCGGCGGTGTTGAGGTCTTCGACCTCGAAGCCCTCGGCGACGGCGGTCGCCCGCGCCTTCTCGTTCTCGTCCCAGAGCACGGGGATCGCGCCCCCGGCCTTGAGCGCGCGCGCGGCGGTGAGCCCGGTGCGGCCAAGGCCGAACACCGCCACGCGATCGCCGTCAAAGCCCCGGATCGGGATCACGCGCGCACGCCCTCCCCTAGCGGATCTTGAGGGTGGCGAGGCCGATCAGAGCCAGCAGGGCCGCCACGATCCAGAAGCGGATCACGATGGTGCTCTCGGCCCAGCCCAGCTTTTCGAAATGGTGGTGGATCGGGGCCATCAGGAAGACCCGCTTCTTGGTCAGCTTGTAGTAGCCGACCTGGATCATCACCGAGAGCGCCTCGACCACGAACAGCCCACCGATGATGCCCAGCACCAGCTCATGCTTGGTGGTCACGGCGATGGCGCCCAGGGCACCGCCCAGGGCCAGCGACCCGGTGTCGCCCATGAAGATTTTGGCCGGCGGGGCGTTGTACCAGAGGAAGCCCATGCCCCCGCCGATCAGGGCGGCGCAGATGATCGCCACCTCTCCGGAGCCGGGCACGAAGTGGACCTGGAGGTATTCAGCGAAAACGAAGTTGCCGACCAGATAGGCGATCAGGCCGAAGGCCGCCGACGCCATCATCACCGGCACCACGGCCAGGCCGTCGAGGCCGTCGGTGATGTTCACGGCGTTGGAGAAGCCCGCGATCGTGAAGGCCCCGAAGGCGACGTAGAACCAGCCGATGTTCCACAGCAGCGCCTTGAAGAACGGGAAGGCGATCGACCGGTCGAGACCGGGCGTCGACGGCGACTGCGGCGCCAGCAGAATCAGCACCGCCACGGCGATGCCAGCGATCAGGAACTGGAAGAACAGCTTCTGCTTGCCTGACAGGCCGGCGGTCGTCTGCTTGGTCACCTTGGCGTAGTCGTCGATGAAGCCCAGCAGGCCGTAGCCAATGGTCACGCCCAGCACCACCCAGACATAGACGTTGGTCAGGTCCGCCCAGAGCAGGGTCGCGACCGTCACCCCTGCCAGGATCATCAGCCCGCCCATGGTCGGGGTGCCGCGCTTGGTCAGCAGGTGTCCCTCGGGCCCGTCCTCGCGGATCGGCTGGCCGCGGCCCTGCTTGGACTGGATCCAGCGGATGAAGCGCGAGCCCATGGCCAGGCAGACGATCCATGACGTGAACAGCGCCAGGCCGATGCGGACGGTCAGGTATTTCAGAAGGTTCAGCAGCGGGAGCTGGTCGGCGTAATCCGACATGTTCTGATAGAGCAGATAGAACATCAGGCGTGCTCCCCGTAGGCGGCGTCCAGCGCCGCCAGGGCCCGGGCGATCGTCGCCGCCTTCGAGCCGTTGGATCCCTTGACCATGACCAGGTCGTTCGGCCGGATCGACCGCGCCACATCGGGCGCGATCGCTGCGGCGTCCGCGGCCCAGCCGCCGCGGCGGGACGTCGGCAGGGCGTCCCAAAGATGTTTCATCTGCTCGCCGGCCAGGAAGACCAGGTCGACGTCAGCCGCCTTGATCGCCTCGGCCAGCGCCGCGCGCTGCTCGGCCGACTGCGGCCCCAGTTCCAGCATGTCGGTCAGGGCCACGATCCGCCGCCCGCCGGCGGCCGGTC
>CAZRKY010000014.1:0-9821 GCA_964600375.1 uncultured Caulobacteraceae bacterium
CTGGCCGTCGGCCATGTCGGCGCCGTCGTCGGCGTCGCGGGCCTCCAGGTCCTGTTCGGCCAGGCCGGAGGTGTCCTCGACCGAGCGCGAATCCGGGCTGGCCTCGTCGGACCGCTCCATGGAGGCCCCGTCGGACCCATCACCGTCGCCGTCCTCGTCCGAATCGTCGCCCGGTTCGGCCTCCTTGGACGCGTCCTCGTCGCCCTCGGTGTCGTCGGCCGCATCATCGCCGCGCTCGTCGCCCAGTTCGATATCCAGGTCGCGCAGCACCTGGCGCGCCACGCGGGCGAAGGCGGCCTGGTCGTCGATGGCGCCGGCCAGCTGGTCCATATGCTTGCCGGCGCGGTCCTCGACCTCATCCCGCAGCTTGTCTACCACCGCCTTGGCGCCGTCGGGCGGCGCATCGCCGGTCAGGCGCTCCCGCACCATCAGGGCCAGCACCTCCGCGATCGGCGGCTCGGTCATGGCCTGGCGGGCCAGGCCTGCCCGCTCCAGACGTTGTTCCAGCGCCGTGGTCAGGTTCCGGCGCACACCGCCCAGGGCGTTCGATCCGATCGCCTCCAGCCGCGCCTGCTCGACCGCCTCGAACACCACCGCGGCGCGGCTGTCCGAGGGTCGCAGCCGGGCGTGCTCAGCCTCGTCGTGGTGGGCCATGCGCAGGGCGATGCGGTCCGCCTCGCCGCGGATGCGGCCGGCGTCCTTGGCGCTCATGTCGCGGGGCGGATGCGGCAGGACCGCGATCTTGCCGGACAGGCGCGGACCGTCTGACGCGAAGCTGACCTCGAGGTCTGGCTGTTCGGCCAGCGACCGCGTGGCGTGCTGAAGCGCGCGCTTGAAGATCTCGACGGGACTGTCGGCTTTGGACATCAAGGGTCAGATAGCCCGGGGCGCGGCCCGGCGTAAGGGCGTCAGTCGAAGACCTTGCCGAAGAACATCATTTCCCCGCGGCGCGAGTAGGGATCGTCCGACGCGGTCTTCTCGTAGGTGAAGGTGTCGACGCGCCTGAAGGCCAGGATTTCCTCGCCGCGCGCGTCCAGCAGCGAAATGGACTTGCCGTGCATCGCCCAGCGGGTGAAGCCTCGCGAAGCCCACTCGCTGAGACAGCCCGGGCGGGCCCGTATCGTGCCGGACCGCCCCCGTGCGTCCGAGGTCAGGTCAAAGCTGCAGAGCGAGGCGCGGCCCAGGGCGCTGATCCGCCAGACGCCGGTCATGGCCTCCTGCGGCGTCGGCGGGCGCTGGTTCTCCGGGTCGCCTTTCTGGATCACGATGCCCTGGGCGTCTGAGCCATCTCCGGGATGCGCGACGTAGGCGCCGTCGGCAGTGCGCAGGAACTCAAGGACGGTATGGCGTTCGGCGTCAGCGAAGACGATCGCGCCGGTCTCCGGATTCACGCGCCAGGCGGTGACCGAGCCCACGGCGAAGATGCGCTTGCAAGACGGCGGCAGGTTGATCGTCCAGCCGCCGATGGTCTCCTCGACGCCCAGCTGCATGACACAGGATTCGGACCCTTCCGTGAGGCCGTCCATGGTCCAGGTGCCGCCCAGCTGGTCGGGACTGTCGGGCCAGTCGGCCGCGGCGGCGGGCGTTGCGAACACCAGGGCGGCGGCGGCCGCGGAGAGGAACAGGTTCATCGTCGCCTCAGGCACCCTGACGTTGACACCGGACGCCGCCGTGCGACGGTCCGGCCGATACATGGAGACCATAATGCGTATCGCCGCCGTCATTGCGACACTTCTCTTCCTGGGCGCGTGCAGCCAAGGGGACGCCTCGGGGTCGGAGCCCTCGTCCGCGCCCGAGCCGGCCTCGGCGCCGGCCGCGGGAACCCCGGCGCGGATCGTCCCGGCGGTGCCGGCGGGCAGCCATGCCGTCAGCGGTCGCCTGGTCACGGTCTCGCTTCCCTTCAGAACCACGGACAACCTGGCGTGGGTTACGGCCACGAAGATGGCCGACGCGCGGCCATTTGTGTTCAAGGGTCTGGAAATCCAGCCGGGCAAGGGCCCGGCCGGAACCGACCTGGCGGTCTTCACATACGAGGCGAACGGCCCTGGGCACGCAGTGCTGAAGTTCGGCCTGATCCCCGCCGGGCGCATGCTGGTTGGGCCTGAAGATCGGGTCTTCAAGGGCGAACTGGTGCGCGAGTATTCCGCCGACGTGACGGTCGAGTGATCCGACAAACGAAAACGCCCGGAGTTTCCTCCGGGCGTTTCGATGGGCGCTTTTGCCTGAAACCTAGGCCGCCTTGGTCAGCGACTTGGTCAGGATGGCCACGGCCGCATCGCGGTCGATGCGCTCGATGGCGGCGACTTCGCGGGCCATGCGGTCCAGGGCCGACTCATAGAGCTGGCGTTCGGAGTAGGACTGTTCCGGCTGGTTCTCGGCGCGGTGCAGGTCGCGCACCACTTCGGCGATCGAGATCAGGTCGCCCGAGTTGATCTTGGCTTCGTATTCCTGGGCGCGGCGCGACCACATGGTGCGCTTGACGCGAGCGCGGCCCTTCAGCGTCGTCAGCGCCTTGGACACGACATCGCCGGCGGCCAGCGGACGCAGGCCCGCGGTCTTGGCCTTCTTGGTCGGAACCCGCAGGGTCATCTTCTCGTGGTCAAAGGTGACCACGTAGAGCTCGAGGGACATGCCGCCGACGTCCTGGGTCTCGACCCCGGCTACGTGACCGACGCCGTGCGCGGGATAAACGACAAAATCCCCGACCTTGAATTCCAGACCAGACTTGTTGGGCATGATAATCTCTCAGTCCTTTCGCACCCGGTGAAGCGGGATCGACCAGCGAAACGGACGCAAATCGCGGCAGCCCTTGCGGGCTAGTCTGCGATTGCGTCGATCCCGATGGTGATTGTCACCCAACCTCGACCGAAGCCCGCCTTCAGGCGGTTCTTATCGTGAACACGGGCGGCCAACGAAATTCGCGGGCCGCCCGACTGATGTGACGAACATATCACAAAATGACGCCTTTTCAAAGCGACGTGGACGGACGCTCGACAAAAGGCGCCGCCCTGTGCTTGGCCGCCGCGTAAATCCCTGCAATCGCCTAGGGATTCAGGGCGCTCCGCCGCCACGCGTCGCCCTGGACGATCCACACGACGCCGATCAGGGCGAGGTTGAGGGACAGCGCCGTCCACTCGGCGCGGTCCGTAGGCGAAGCCATCAGCCGCGGGATGTGCACCAGGGCGATCCAGGAGGCGAACATCAGCCCGGTCAGGGCCGCCGCCCAGCGGCCCAGCACGCCGGTCAGGATCGCCAGCCCGGCGGCGATGTTCGCCGCCCCGGTCACCCACGGCCACAGGTCCTGAAGCGGTATCCAGCCGGGGATCATTTCCGAGATAGCCTGGCGGTAGATGATGTGGACCACGCCGAACCATACGAGCATCAGTCCGGTCACCCCCCGCGCGGTCAGACTGAGCCGCGGCGTGGGGTCGCCGTAATGGCTGTCCGCGACCAGCATCGCGGCGACGGCGATCGCCGAGACCTCCACCAGGGCCACCCAGGCGGTGACGTCTGCGGGCGCGGCGAAGACAGCCATGGAATTGCCCAGCACCAACCAGGCCAGCCAGAAGACGCCCAGCGCCCGGCCGGCGGCGCGGGTCAGGCTGGCGGCGCAGAGACATATCCCGGCCAGGAACAGGAAGGCGCCCGTCGCATAGGCGAGCGCAGGCCCCTGTCCGAGCAACTCCAGAGGCGGCTGCAGTCCGGGATTGAGATCCCCCCAAATCAGGCTGCAGGCGCCGAGGCCCGCCATGCCCGCGGCCAGCGAGAGGCGGCCCTCGCGGGTGAGATCCGACATCGACATGGAACGCCCCTTCCAGCCACGCTGTCTTTATCGTTGGCCGGACCCGGTCGGGGCAAGCGACCGAGGATTGCAGCTGGCGCGGTCAGGCGGCCGCGGGGAGGTCGAGGATCAGTTGCCGCCGCCAGGCTTGTCGGAGAAGTACTTCTCGAACTTGCCGGTCTCGCGCTCGAACTTCTCGGCGTCCGGCGGCGCATCCTTCTTGTGAGTGATGTTCGGCCAGACCTGGGCGTAGGTGGCGTTGATATGCAACCACTTGCCGTCCGGCTCGTCCTCGGTGTCGGGCTTGATCGCGTCGACCGGGCATTCCGGCTCGCAGACCCCGCAATCGATGCATTCGTCCGGATTGATCGCCAGGAAGTTCTCACCCTCGTAGAAGCAGTCGACGGGGCAGACTTCCACACAGTCCGTGAACTTACAGCGCACGCAGGCGTCGGTGACGATGTAGGTCATGGATTCTGGGCGGGTCCGGGGAGGGGTTCGCGGGGCGCGAAATGGGGCCGATGCCCCCCGCTTGTCAACTCCGTGCAAGCGCGCACCCCGGCGGCGTCAGATGTCGGCATCTCCGCCGCCGGCCAGAAGGACAGCATCGTCCAACTGGTAGAGCCCCCTCGCCTCGGCAGCCGGCCCCCGCCGCAGGCCGCACGAGAGCACGGCGAGATCGAACAGCCGGCCGCCGATGGCGAACACCAATCGGTCTTGCGGCCGCACACTGCGCGACGCCTTGTCCAGCCGGACCGCGTCGAGCCCGGGGCGCGACAGTCGCACCCGCCCGGCCTCGACAAACTTCGCGGCCAGCCCACGGGTCTTGAAGAAGCGCGCGCGCCACAGCCAGGCGTCGATGCGGCAAGTCTCGTCGGCGACCGGCGCGTTCATGCGCCGGCCTTCGGGGCCGCCGTGGCCTTCGGGCGACGCTTGCGGGGACGGCGTTCGCGGCGGGGTTCAGGCGGCTTCAGCGCGGCGAGCGCGGCAAAGGGCGAGTGCCTGGGCGGGACCTCGGCAGCAGCCTTGGCGGGCTTGCGGGGCTTCCAGGCGGCGTCGGCATGGGCCCGGGTGAACCCCAGGGCCTTCAGGATCTGGGCGGCCTCTGCGTCGCTCCAGCCCAGCTCCTCGCGGGCCTTGTCCGACAGCAGCGCCGCACCGGCCGCCTGGCGCGCGGTCCTGAGAAGTTCGTCCAGCCGTTCCAGTTGATCCACGGGAATCCCGAGGGTTCCACAGGCCCGCAGGCCCCTGGCGGCCAAGGCTCGCGGACCCGGCTGGGGAGTCGGCAGGACGGTCGCCTTGCCGGGCGCGGGCGCCCACGCGTCGGGCCCATCACCCGCAAGGGCAGCAGCAAGAACGCGCGAGCCAGGCTTGAGCAGCGACGGCGCCCACAGCGAGAAGGCGCCGATCCGCACGCCCAGCGAACGCAGCGCACGCCGCTCGTTCTGACTCAGGGCGCGCAGGTCGTGGTCGACCTCCCTGCGGTCGATCAGGCCCCCGGCCTCGGCCAGCCGCCAGGCGATGCCGCGCGCCAGCCCCTTTAACGATCCGTCCGCCAGCGCCGTCTCGATCTGGCGGAGGGGGCCAAGCCGCCGTCCCACCTCGGCCGCCGCCCAGGCCTCGAGCCGCCGGGTCGCCCGCTCCCGCGCCGCCTCCGGTCCCATGTCGCCCAGCAGGCGCACCTTCGGGGACAGGCCGCGGCCCGCCATCATCTTGCCCACCGCTTCGCCGCGCCAGGTGATCACCCCACCCGGCAGGACGGCGAAGGCGGTGTCAGGCTCCGCCGCCAGCCGTCCAAGGCGGCGCACGATTTCGGGGCCCACGGCCCGCTGGGCTGCTGCCCGCAGCGCCCGGTCTTCGAGCGCCGATCCGCCCTGGGCGGGTTCAAACCGGACGCCCCGCAGCTTTCCGACGAAATGGCCTTCGACGGTGACGTCGCCGCCGTCGCCGACGCCCGCCAACAGCTCCTCGGGCACGCGCAGCGACCGCATCAGGGCCGAGGTGCGCCGGTCGATGAACCGCTGCATCAGCTTCTCGTGCAGGGTGTCGGAGAGCCGATCCTCCAGCGCCCGCGTTTTCGCCATCCACTCCGGCCCGTTGCGCAACCAGTCGGGGCGGTTGGCGGCGTAGGCCAGGGTTCGGACCGCCGACAGGCGGCCCGCCAGGGCGTCGATCTCGCCGTCGGTGCGGTCCAGCGCGGCGAACTGCGGCGCGATCCAGTCGTCGGGCAGCCGCCCGCCCGGGCCGGTCAGGTAGTCGAACACGCCGCGCGCCAGGGCCACATGCTCGTCCAGGCTGGTCTTGCGGAAGTCGGGGATCTGGCTGACCTCCCACAGGCGCCGCAGCCGGCCGCGGTCGCCCACGTGCCGCACGACGGCGTCGTCCTGGGCCAGGCGGCGCAAGACCTGCTCGTCCAGCGCCTCCGCCGAGAGCTTCAGCCCAGGCCGGCTTGGCGTCATGGCCAGGGAGCGCAGCAGGTCCTTCAGGCTGTCGAAATCGAGGTTGGCGTTGCGCCATTCCGCCGCCGCAACCGGGTCGAAGCGATGGCCCTCGACCGCCTCGACCAGGTCCTCGTCCATGTCGGTGCATTCACCGGTGACGCCGAAGGTTCCGTCGCGTATGTGACGCCCCGCGCGCCCCGCGATCTGAGCGATTTCATGGGCATGCAGCCATCTTGTACGCTTGCCGTCGAACTTCCGCAGACCCGCGAAGGCCACGTGGTCGACGTCCATGTTCAGGCCCATGCCGATCGCGTCGGTGGCCACCAGGAAGTCGACCTCGCCCGACTGGTACAGCGCCACCTGAGCATTGCGGGTGCGCGGCGACAGGCTGCCCATGACCACGGCCGCCCCGCCGCGCTGACGGCGAATGAGCTCGGCGATGGCGTAGACCTGCTCGGCCGAGAAGGCGACGATCGCGCTCCGCCTCGGCAGGCGGGTCAGCTTCTTGGAGCCGGCATAGCTGAGTGTGGAGAACCGCTCGCGGGCGACGATCTGGGCGTCGGGCAGCATCGACCGGATGATCGGCGCCATGGTCTGGCTGCCCAGGAACATGGTCTCGAACCGGCCCCGCGCGTGCAGCAGGCGATTGGTGAAGACGTGGCCGCGTTCGGGGTCCTGGCAGAGCTGGATTTCGTCCACCGCCAGGAAATCGACCTCGCGGTTCAACGGCATGGCCTCGACGGTGCAGACGAAGTAGTGCGGCCGGGGCGGGACGATCTTCTCTTCGCCGGTGATCAGGGCGACCGCGCGCGCGCCCCTCAGCTTTACGATGCGGTCGTAGATTTCGCGGGCCAGCAACCGCAGCGGCAGGCCGATCATGCCGGAGGCGTGGCCCAGCATGCGCTCCACCGCCAGGTGGGTCTTGCCTGTGTTCGTCGGGCCCAGCACCGCCGTCAGCTTCGACGGCGCGAGCCCCGTGCCGCGGTCACTCATGGGAGAAAGGTGGCGACGGGCAGGCCGCAGGGCAAGCGCGGCGTTTTCACAAGCCGTTTCGCAGGTTAACGGGCAAAGCTTCGGCGGCGGAACAAGCGCGAAACAGATCAGGACCGAATCAGTGATCCCCCGGCGATTCGGGCTTTGTTCACCGCTAGATGTTGTGGCGCGCCACCAGCCAGCGCCTACGAAGGCCCAACCACCCCGGCCCGATTGATGGAACCCTGGGCTACCGGTGCGGTCCAGAGTGAGCGGACAGGCCGGGGGCGGTCGGCGCGTCGCCTGACGGGCCCGCAGAAGCGGCGCACTCGGGCCGGCGTTGGCGGGATTGCGCTCACATTGTATGTTTTGCCGGTCAACAACGTCCGGGACGAGCCCTTCCCTGAACGCGCCTGTTGCATCCCAGCAGGTTCCAGGCCCGAAGGAAGGCGTCCCGGGACATGCAACCGGGGGCGCCCCATGAACGTGCGTATGTGCATTGCCGCGTCGACGGCGCTTCTGTTCGCAGGGGCCCTGGCCGGGCCCGAAACCGCGACAGCGCAGGCGACGGCCTCCGGCTGCAACCAGGCTGACTGCGCCTCCATGGCGACCACCACCCCCCATGGCGGCAAGGGGGCCGAGGACGGGTCCGGGCCAAATCCGGTGGACCCGGCAACCTCCGGGTCGTTGCGCGTTGGCGCATGGACGCCTGTGACCCCCATTGCGCCTTCGCGGGACCGAAGCCGATGGCGCAATCGCTGCGTGGCGATCGCCTCGGACGGACGCATCACGGAGGCCGAGCGCACCGATTGGAACAAGCTGAATTGCACCCAATACCTGTGAGGCGGGCTGCGGCCGGCTGAACCGCGCCAAATTGACGGCGGTTTGGCGTGGTGCGGTTTTTCCAATTCGTTTCGCTGGTTAACGGCGGAAGCTCCGCCCCCGGAACAGGGACGAAACGAATCATGACCGAATCAGTGACCTCATCCGATTCGGCTTTTGTTCACCGCAACATGTTGTATCACAACGAGCATTAACCACAATTGGTTCGAAGTTCCGGCGGACCTTGGTCTGGGCGCCGCGGCGGGCTACAGAACCCCCCGCGCAGGCCCGGTAGCTCAGCCGGATAGAGCAGAGCTTTCCTAAAGCTAAGGTCGGGGGTTCGAGTCCCTCCCGGGCCGCGCGGCCTGCCCGCCGCACAACGCACAACCCGACGTTGGCGACTCGCACCATCATGGGCGACACTGGCGGCGAAACCACAGGTTCGCTGCCCATGCCAAGCCGGCCCGTCAGCAGGAAAGACCTTCGCGCAGCGGCGCTCGGCGCCCTGCTGGCGATGGCGCTTGCCTTGCCGGCCTTTGGCCAGACTCGCGCGCCTCGCGACCAGGACGACAGGGAAGGGGTCGATGCCGGGGCGGTGGTCGGAACCGTCCTGGACGTCGCCCGACGCGCCGAGGAGGCGCGGCGCAAGCGCGAGGCTGAACGCCGCGAGGCCCGTGAACGTGAGCGTGAACGTGAGCGCGAGCTCGAACGGGAGGCGGCCGAACGCCAGCGCGAGGATCAGGCCGCTGCAGACCGCGCCGAAGCCGAGGCCCAGGCCAGGGCCCGGGAAGCCGACCGCGCAGACGCAGACCGGGCGGCAGCCGCTCGCGCCTCCGCCGAGCGCGCTCGAGAGCAAAGGGTCGCCGCCGATAGGGCCGCCGAGCGCGAGCGTGCCGCCCGGGTCGAGCGCGAATCCCGCCGGCGCGCAGCCGCGCCCGAAGCGGCGGCGCCCACCCCGCCTCCCCCCATGCCGGAACCGCTCCCGGCAGCGGCTCCTGCAGCATCGCCACCGACGACCTCCGCACCGGCGCCCCCGGCCCTGCCGCAGCAGCCGGTCACACCGGCCAATGACAGCTCACCCTTGCGCCTGCCCTTCATCCTGCTGGGCATCGCCATCGCCCTGCTGGTGGCCGGGATCGCGGTCTCGCGCGTGGTGATCGCCGTGTTCGGCCCCAAGCCGCGAGCCGTGGCGCGGATCGACACCGGCACGGTCTCGGCCCCCGACTTCGGCGGCAAGGACGCCGACCTGCCCGCCCCTACCGCGCGGGCCGTCCCCGGCGACTTCACCAGTGACATCGACTATCCGGCGCCCGCCGCGGAGGCCTCATGACTGACGCCCCTCTCACCCTCAAGGCGCTGTTCGTCGACGATCCGTCTAAGCCGGCGGCCGAGCAGATCGATCTCGATCCGTGCGTCGAAGCCATGAAGGTGGACGGCAAGGCCCCACCCCGAGCCGTCGGCCCGGCCCTGATCGGCGCCATGAAGGGCGCGCTGGACGACATCCTCAGCGTCGATCTCGGCGACGTCATGGGCGCGTCCTGGGGCAAGCTGAAGGTGGTGAAGGAGGCGATGGCGGCCACGCGCGATGCACCTGGAACGACCGTGGTCGCCCCCCTGTTGGAGCACGCGATCAAGTCGACCCACGAACCCAGGATCGAGCTCTACGTCGGCTCCGCCAAGCTGTGCGACCTGGCCTTCCAGATCGGCCTGAACCTGAAGCTGAAGGACGTGTCCCTGGCAGTCTCCGAGGGACGCATCACGGGCGTCCACGCGGGAGTCGCCACTGGAGAGGGAACCCTCGCCCT
>CAZRKY010000014.1:9831-22793 GCA_964600375.1 uncultured Caulobacteraceae bacterium
GCTGGGGTCAACCTGGTCAAGACGACCAGCAAGACGTTCAAATTGCCCGGCAGGCTGAGATTCGCGCCGCCCCAGACGAAGCCGCCGGTCGACTGATTTTTCCGCTTGAGCCGGACCTTGGGTCCGGCTGCAAAGGGACCGGGTTCACCTCCCGGAGCCCACCTTGAAACGCCTGCTCGCCACCCTTGCCTTTTGCCTCGCCGCCGGCCCCCTCGCCGCCGCGCCCCCTGCCCAGGACGCCCCTTCAATGACGTCATCCGAGATTGAGACCAGTGTCGAGTTCGCTGGAATCCGCTTCCCGGCCCGGGTGACGCGACCGGCTTCCGGGGAGCCGATCGGGGCGGTGTTGATCGTGCCGGGCTCGCTGAACAGCGACGTCGACGGCAACTACAACAATTGGGGCGCCAAGCCGAACGTCTACGCCGACCTGGCGCGTCAACTCGCTGCCCGGGGCTGGATCGTGCTGCGCTACGCCAAGGCGGGTCCGGGCACCGGGGCGGAGGTCACCGATCTCGCCGCTTCCGCAGCCCACACCGACTTCATGACGCGCGTCGATGTCGCCCGGGTCGCGCTCGACCAGCTTCGCGCCGTGGCGCCAAAGGGCCGCCCCGTGATCGTCGCCGGCCACAGCGAAGGCGCTCTGGTCGCATGGTTGCTGGCCTCGGGGCCTGATGCCGATGCGATCAGCGGGGTCGTCAGCCTGTCCGGTCCGGCCTTGCGCCTGCTCGACATCATGCGCGGTCAGGTGCTCGGCATGCCCTTGCCGGGCGACATGTCGACCTATGACCGGGCCTTGGCCCTGATCCGGGCGGGCCAACCGCTGTCGCCGGAGTTCGCGGCCGATCCCCGCACTGGGGTCCTGTTTTCCATGGGACCGATGGCCTGGACCTATCTGAAGACCGAGGACGCCGTGTTCCCGCCCGACGCCGCTGCGGCCGTCCACGCGCCGATGTTGCTGATTCAGGGTGGTCGCGACCTTTCGGTGACGCCGGACCAGATGGACACCCTGGCCACGGCGCGCGCCGGCCTTCCCACCGAAGTCGCGCGCTTCCCCGAGTTGCAGCACATGTACAAGCCCGCGCCCGAAGGCCTTGATGGGATGGCGTCTTTTTCGCTCACCGGTGAGAGCGACCCGGCCGTGGCGGGGGCCATCGACGTCTGGGCGCGCAAACTCCGCTAGCCGATCAGCCTAGTCCCTGACCATCAGGGCGTTCAGGTCCGGATAGGACATCGCGCCGGCCTCCAGCGGCTCGCAGTCCCCGGTGCGCAGGAAGTCGGACGCCAGGTCGCGCAGGCGGCCGTAGAGCGCCTCGGCCAGATCGCCGCCGGAACTCAGGCGACGAGCGCCCAACGCCTCGAGGCCAGCGCCGTCCGGCAACCCGGCCCGCGCCATCACATTGAGCGGCAGGCCTGCCCCGGAGGCCAGATCGCGGATTTCGTTCGGATCGACCACGCCGGGCGCGAACAGGCCGCTGGCGCCGGCGTCCCGGTATTTCGCGCCTCGCGAAAGGGTCTCGGCCACCTGGGCCCCGGCCGGCGCCAGGCCGCGCAGATAGACATCGCAGCGGGCGTTGATGAACAGGTCGACACCCAACTTGTCGGCCGCCGCGCGCGCCGCGGCGATCTTGCGACAGGTCAGGTCCACCGCGGCCAGGCCATCCTCGATGTTGATCCCGACCGCCCCGGCTTCGATCACGCGGGCGACGTTGGCCCCCACTTCCGCCGGGTCGTCGGAATATCCGCCCTCCACATCGGCGGTGACCGGGACATTCACGACCCTGGCGATCGAAGCCACCGTCCAGACCACGCGGTCCATCGGCAGGAAGTCTCCGTCGGGATAGCCGTGGGCCCAGGCGACGCCGCAGCTGGTGGTCGCGATGGCCTTGGCGCCGAGGCTCTCGATCAGGCGTGCGGAACCGGCGTCCCAGGCGTTGGCCAGGATGAGCAGGCCCTGCCGGTGGAGGTCCTGAAAAGCGCGGGCGGCGGAGGGATTGGCGGGCATTGCGAGGCTCCGGAACAGATTCGAGCGGAAATGTACCACCTTTGTTCCAAAGGCCGCGACCCTAGTCGAACGGTTTGAGGCCATAGGCCCCGGCAGCGCGACGAATGGCCTCGAGCTTTGCGTGCAGGGCCGACCAGTCGTCCCGCTCCGCAATGGGCGCCCAGATCGCCTCGACCTCTGCGAACAGCATTTCTTCGGGCTCCGGGCGACTGAAGTAGGGATCTGCGAGACCATCGGGGCGGATCGGCCGGTAATCGGAGAGGGCCGACTGGAAGGCGTCAAAGGCCGGGCCGGCGTAGAGCGCAGCCCTGGGACCGCCCATGGCCCGCAGCCTTGAAGCCTCGCCGCCGAACCAGTCGAAGAACAGCGGCTCCCAGCGCATCGGCTCGCCCGCTTCGCGCAGGAAGGTGAGCGCCGCGATGGTCAGCGCCGAATCCGCCTCTTCACCCAAGGCGCTGACGCCCAACCGCGCCGTGAACGCCTGGCGAAGGGATGCATGGTACGCCCCGGAGAAGCCGTTCAGGGCATCGATCAGCGGCGCGGAATTCTCCACCACCAGCGACAGGCAGGCGGCGAGTTGCTGGAGGTTCCAGAACACGGCCTCGGCCTGTCGGCCATAGGCGTAGAGCCCGCCCTCGTCGAAGTAGGCGGCGGTGAAGCCGGGTTCGTAGTACGGCAGGAATCGCCAGGGCCCGTAGTCGAAGCTCTCGCCGGTGATGTTCAGGTTGTCGGTGTTGAGCACGCCGTGCACGAAGCCTCCAGCCATCCAGCGCGCCGCCAGCCGCGCCGAACGCGTCGTGACGGCGGCCAGGAGCGCCACGACCCGCGCCTCGCCCTCGTTCGCCGCCAACTCCGGATAGTAGAGCTCCACGACGTGGTCGATCAGGCTTGCGAGCAGGTCGCGGCGGTCGAACCAGGCGTGGCGCTGGAAGGTCCCGAAGCGGATGTGGCTCCACAGGGTTCGCACCATGACCGCACCGCGTGTGGGACTGGGTTCATCGTAGCGGGCGAGTTGTTCACCGGTCTCCACCACCGACAGGGTGCGCCCGGTCGGCACGCCAAGCGCTTCGAGCATTTCGCTGGCGAGGATCTCGCGCACCGCGCCCTTCAGGGTCAGCCGCCCGTCTCCGTCCCGCGACCACGGCGTGCGGCCCGACCCCTTGGTCCCTAGGTCGATCAGGCGGCCGCGAACGTCCCGCAACTGGGCGAACAGGAAGCCGCGGCCGTCGCCGATGTCCGGATTGTAGGTGCGGAACTGGTGGCCGTGGTAACGCAACGCCAGCGGCGGCCCGAAGGCCGGGTCGAGCGGCTCGAAGCGGCCGAAGGCGGCCAGCCAGGCGGCGTCATCCAGGCCGGCCAGCCCAAGTTCGGCGGCGGCGCGGTCATTGCGGAAGCGCAGCGTCCCGAGGGGGAAGTCGGCCGGCTCGACCGCGTCGGCGAACTCGGGACCAAGGGCCGGGAAGCGGGCGTCTGGACGCGGCGGGAAAGACATGGCCGTCCTGATCGACCGGCTGCGGCCCAAGCGCAAGCCCGGCTGGCGGCGAAGCCTAGTGGATCGGCTCGGGTTTGGCTCGGGGCGTTCCGTAACCGGTGCGAATGGCCAGACCTTCCATGGTCATGCTTTGGATCAGCATGGAGAAGATCACCACGCCGAAGGTTCCGGCAAGGACGGCCTGCTTGTGTGGTCCATCAGGAATGGACAACGCCATGGCCAGGGAGAGGCCGCCGCGCACCCCCGCCCAGGTAAGGACGTTGATCAGGGAGAAGCTGCCCTTCTGGCCGGTTACGGGGAGCAGCACTGTCGGTACCGCGATTGCGATCCAACGCGCCCCCAAGACCAGGGCCGGCGCCGCGATCAGCAGGGCCCACGGGAAATCGGGGCCGAATTTCAGATTGAAGACCAGCAGCCCGGCGAGCAGGAACAGCACCGCATTCATGGCCTCATCCGTCATGTGCCAGAAGGGGTGGATGTAATGCTTGGCCTCGGTGCTCATTGAGTTTTCGCCCCAGGTCGATCCGACGACCAGGCCAGCGACGACGACGCCGATCGGGCCAGATAGCTCGAAGTGAAGGGCTGTCGCGTAAACCACGGTCGCGCATGTGACGGTGATCAGGGTTTCGGTCATCCAGTCTCGGGTAGCCTTCAGGATCAGCACGGCGACCAGCCCGCCCACCGCCCCGACAAGAGCGCCTCCGAGGGCCTCGACCGCGACGTGCTGACCCAGCGACAGGGCGTCGACGTGGCTTTCGCCGCCGCCAGTCTGGGCGATGGCCAGGGCCAGGGCGGCGCGGAACAGCACCACGGCCACGCCGTCGTTGAACAGGGCCTCGCCTTCCAGCTGGGCCCGGACCTCAGCGTCGAGGTCCGTGCGCTTGGTCATGGCCAGGACGGCGATCGGGTCGGTCGGGCTGATGAGCACTCCGAACACAAGCGCCCACACCGGCGAGAGGTCGTAGCCGGCCAACTGCGCGACGCCCCAAAATCCCGCGGCAATGAGGCCCGCAGTGATCACGGTGCCGAGGGTCGCCAGCACGGCCACGGCGAGGCCACGCCGCCCCAGTGCCGCGAGATCGACATTCATGGCGCCGGCGAACAGCAGGTAGGCCAGCAGGAAGTTCAGGACGAGGCTTGGGTAGTGGATCTGGCCGAGCAGCGCGCCGAACGTTTCGCCGGCGGCAAACCCCGGCTGGAAAAAGTCCACGGCGGCCACAACGGCGACGGCCAGGAGGCCAACCACCATCAGGCCGACTGCAACGGGAAGCTTCAGTATCCGAGCGTTGAACCAGCTGGCCAAAGCTGTGACGGCAAGCAGTCCGGCAGCGATTTCGAATAGCGTCTGGGTCATTGCGCCCTCCAAGTTGAAGGCGCGTCGGCTGAACCCCCGGTCCCGGCGCCAAATCGGAGCTTAACCTTAATCCACCCCGCAGTCTTCGCCAGTGCAATCGTGTGTCCGCGCAATTGGCCTCGACCTGACGCGGTGAGGGCGGGAAAACTTACCTTGCGTAAGCTTCTCGGCCGTGTTTCCTTTTCGTCACACCGTTGTCTCATAAGGTGTTGCGAACCTTTGCCACACTTGTGGCGAAAGGGGGGTTGAGTTACCTCGATTCAGTCGGATTCCCGGGTTCTCCAGGGAGGGGAATCCGGAAAAGATCAACGCGTCCGTGCAATCAAGTGCGGCGCACAAATGTCGGGGTAGGAAATGCGCTTCACGAAATTCCTTCGCGCCACTGCGTCTGCCGCCGTCCTGACGGCGCTGGCCGCGGGCGTCGCTCACGCACAGGACGAGGTCACCTCGGTCGACGAGATCGTCGTCACCGCGCAGAAGCGTGAACAAAGCCTCCAGGACGTCGCGATCGTGGTCACGGCCCTGCCGGAGACCCTGCTTGAGAACGCGGGCGCCAAAGACATCAAGGACATGACGATCCTGACCCCGGGTCTGACCGTCACCTCGACGTCCAACGAATCCTCGACCACCGCCCGCATCCGCGGCGTCGGCACCGTCGGCGACAACCCCGGCCTCGAGTCGTCGGTCGGCGTCGTGATCGACGGCGTCTATCGCCCCCGCAACGGCGTCGGCTTCGGCGACCTGGGCGAAATGCAGCGCGTTGAAATCCTGAAGGGCCCGCAGGGCACCCTGTTCGGCAAGAACACCTCTTCGGGCGTCATCAACGTCATCACCAAGGCCCCCTCGTTCGACTACGGCGTCGAACTGGAAGCCACCGCCGGCAACTTCGGCGCGGTCGGCGGTTCGGCCTCGGTCACCGGCGCGATCATCGATGACGTGCTGGCCGGTCGCCTTTACATCGCTCGCCGCACCCGCGACGGCTTCCTCGACATCGATCCGGGCGATGGCCCGCGCTCGGTCGGCGACGACAACGACCTGAACTTCTACACCGCTCGCGGCCAACTGCTGTTCCAGCCCAGCGACATCTTCGACCTGCGCTTCATCGTCGACTACACGAATCGCGACGAGAACTGCTGCGCGGCCGTGCAGATCCGCACGGGCCCGACGGCCGCCTTCATCAACGCGCTTTCGGCCGGCACCGGCGTCTCCATCCCGGCGGACCCCTACGAGCGCGTCGCCTTCTCGAACCGCGACAACCACCAGCGCGTCCATGACATGGGCTGGTCGGCCGAAGCGAACCTTGACTTCGAGTCGATCAACGCGACCCTGACCTCGGTCACCGCGATGCGCGACTGGGACATCGTCAACGGCCTGGACCTGGACTTCTCCGGCGCGGACATCGCGTGGCGTGACGACAACGGCGCCAACGGCGTCGAGTTCGACACCTTCAGCCAGGAATTCCGCCTGGCCGGCGCCACCGAGAACCTCGACTGGCTCATCGGCGCCTTCTACTCGACCGAAGACCTGACCCGTCGGGACAGCTACATCTTCGGCAGCGACTACGCGGCCTTCGCCTCGCTGCTGCTGAGCAGCGGCGGCTCGACCCGCTTCGGTTGCTTCACGGCCGCCGTGTTCAACCCGGCCTGTTTCGCGGCCGTGAATCCGATCCTCGGCCCGAGCCCGGTCGCCGGCGACGGCATCACGGACGTCTACAGCCAGACCTCGGAATCGCTGGCCTTCTTCACCAACAACTCCTGGCGTTTCGCGGAAGGCTTCGAGCTGACGGTCGGCCTGCGCTACACCATGGACGACAAGGCCGCCGTCTCGCGGTTCAACAACACGGGCTCCAACGGCGCCGCCTGCGCCGGCGCGCTCGGCAACGCTACGCCGGCCGCGGCCAAGGGCCTGATCTGTCTGCCCTGGGCCAACCCGTTCTTCGACGGTCTCACCACCCGCCAGGAATTCTCGGACGATGACTTCAGCGGCACGGGCAAGCTGTCCTACCGCATGAACGAGAACCTGATGGCGTACGTCTCGTATGCTCGCGGTTACAAGGCTGGCGGGTTCAACCTCGACCGCATCCAGAGCTCCAACGGCCTGCCCGGCGGCGCCAGCGGCGTTGTGCCGGTCGCCGACACCTTCTTCCCGGCCGAAACCGTCGACAGCTGGGAAGCCGGCGTGAAGACGACCTGGATGAACGGGTCGCTGCTGCTGAACGCGACCTACTTCCACCAGGCCTACGAGGACTTCCAGCTCAACGCCTTCCTCGGCACCTCCTTCACGGTGCAGTCGATCCCGGGCGTGACCTCGCAGGGCGTGGACGCGGACTTCGTGTGGTTCACCCCGCTTGAAGGCCTGACCATCCAGGGCGGCATCACCTACGCCGACACCCAGTACGACGACTTCGTGGCGGCTGATCTCGACCGTCCGTCGACCTTCCCGCCGCTCTCGCTGCTGCCGGGTCAGACGGTGTCGTTCGCGCCGAAGTGGTCCGATACGATCTCGGCCACCTTCGACCGCGACTTCGGCGACAACCTGCGCTTCCTGATCAGCGCGTCGGGCAAGTACATGTCCGACTTCAACACCAAGTCCGACCTGCTGCCCCTGGGCGAACAGGACGGCTTCTTCGTGCTGAACGGCCGTATCGCCATCGGGTCCGCCGACAAGACGTGGACCGTCGAACTGTGGGGCAACAACCTGCTCGACGAAGAGTACATGCAGGTCGCGTTCAACGCGCCGCTGCAGGGCACCTTCTTCCAGTCCACGATCCAGCCGAGCGGCAACTTCTACAACCCGGCGCTCGACTCCGGCACCTACAACGCCTTCCTTGGCGCGCCGCGCACCCTGGGTGTGACGCTCCGCCTCAAGTACTAAGCTCTCCCACAACGGGGGCTGACAGCCGGCCGGGGGCAACCCCGGCCGGTTTTGTTTTGCGCCAAGGCCGCCGGCTCGCGCTAGGGTCGCGGCGATGAGCGGATTCGATTTCGACGCAGTCGTTGTAGGCGCCGGCGCCGTCGGCCTGGCGTGCGGCTACGCCCTCAGCCGCCGGGGCCAGAGCGTGCTGGTCATCGAACGCGAGGACGGCATCGGCGAGGGCGTGTCCTCGCGCAATTCCGAAGTCATCCACGCCGGCCTCTACTATCCGACAGGCTCCCTGAAGGCGCGCCTCTGCGTCGAAGGGCGCAGGATGCTGTATGCCTTCCTTGAGGCCCACGGCGTGGGCTTCGAGCGCTGCGGAAAGCTCGTGGTCGCCACGGAGCCGGACGAGATCGCCCGCCTCGACGCCATCGCCGCCCAGGCCGAACGCAACGGCGTCGAAGGCGTAAGCCGTCTGACCGGCGCCCAGGCGCGCGGGCTTGAGCCCCAGCTGAACGCGGTTGAAGCCCTGCTATCCGCCGAGAGCGGCATTTTCGACAGCCACGGCTACATGCTGGCGCTGCAGGGCGAGATCGAGAACGCCGGCGGCGCCGTGGTGCTCGAGACCCCCCTGGATGGCGCCACGCCCCTCCCCGGCGGCGGTGTCAGCATACGCACCGGAGGCGACGAACCGGCCACGGTCACCGCCCGAACCCTGGTGATCGCCGCGGGCCTGGGCGCCCAGAGGGCGGCAGCCCGGATCGAGGGCTTTCCCGCCGAGGCCATCCCTGAACTGCATCTTGGCAAGGGCAGCTACTTCCTGCTGCACGGCAGGCCGCCATTCAGTCACCTGGTCTATCCGCCGCCCATCCCCGGCGCCTTGGGCGTTCATTACAAGCGTGACCTGGGCGGTCAGGCCCATTTCGGGCCCGACCTAGAGTATGTCGAAGCGGAAGACTACGAGGTGAAGGCCGAACGGGCCCGCGGCTTCTACGCCTATATCCGCCGGTTCTGGCCAGGATTGCCGGACGGGGCGCTGACGCCCGATTACGCCGGCATCCGCCCCAAGCTGCACGGGCCCGGCGAGGCGCAGCCGGATTTCGACCTGGCCGGAGAGGAACAGCACGGCCTGGCTGGCGTCATAGCGCTGTTCGGGATCGAGAGCCCCGGGCTGACTGCGTCCCTGGCCATTGGTGAAGAGGTCGCCAAGCGGCTGGGCTGAACCGGCCTAGGGCGCCGCCACGGCGCCCAGGACCGCCTTGATTTCCAGGAACTCGCCAAAGGCCTCCTCGCCCCATTCGCGGCCGTTGCCAGATTGCTTGTAGCCGCCGAAGGGCGCCATCGGGTCGGGCGAGGCGTTGTTGATGTTCACCTGGCCGGCGCGCAGCCTGGACGCCACGCGGCGGGCGCGATCCAGATCCGCTCCCTGGACATAGGCCGCCAGGCCGTAGGGCGTGTCGTTGGCGATGGCGATCGCCTCCGCCTCGCTGTCGTAGGGCAGGATGCACAGGACCGGCCCGAAGATCTCCTCGCGGGCTATCCGCATGGTGTTGTCCACGCCGGAGAAGACGGTGGGTTTTACGTACCAGCCGCGATCCAGCCCCTCGGGCAGGCCCGTGCCGCCGGTGACCAGTTTCGCACCCTCGTCGATTCCCGCCTGGATCAGGTCCTGGATCTTCGACCACTGGAGCTTGGACACGACAGGACCCATGTGGGCGCCGCTGTTGGGATCGCCGACTACGGTCTTCTCGGCCGCCAGGCGCGCGGCGTCTTCTGCTTCCGCCAGACGCTCGCGCGGGACCAGCAGGCGGGTTGGCGCGTTGCACGACTGGCCGGAGTTGCCCATCGTCGAGCGTACGCAGGCGGTTACGGCGCGGGCGATGTCGGCGTCGTCGAGCACGATGCTGGGAGACTTGCCGCCCAGCTCCTGGTGCACGCGCTTGACCGTGGGGGCCGCGGCGCGCGCCACCTCGACGCCGGCGCGGGTCGAACCGGTGAAAGAGACCATGTCCACGTCCGGGTGCGAAGCGATGGCGGCGCCGGTGGTGGGGCCGTCGCCCTGGACCAGATTGAACACCCCGGCGGGCACGCCCGCCGCGTCGAGAACCTCGGCGAAGATCGCCGCCGAGAACGGCGAGATCTCGGACGGCTTGAGCACCACGGTGCACCCCGTGGCCAACGCCGGAGCCACCTTGGCGGCGATCTGGTTCAGCGGCCAGTTCCACGGCGTGATCAGGCCGCAGACGCCGATCGGCTCGCGCGCCAGCAAGGTCGTGCCGCGCGACCGTTCAAACTCATAGGTCTTGAGCACCTCCGCCGCGGTAAAAAGGTGCATCAGCCCGGTCGGCACGTGGGCGCGTTCGGCAAGCCCTGCCGGCGCGCCCATCTCCTCGGTGACCGCGGCGGCGAGGTCGGCGACGCGTTTCTGGTATTCGGTGAGGATCCTCTCAAAGACCGCCAGGCGCTCCTCGCGCGTCGTCTGGGACCAGGTCTCGAAGGCCGCCCTCGCGGCCTTGACGGCGCGATCGACGTCGGCGGCGGACGCGAGGCTGATGTGGCCGCAGACCTGTTCGGTCGCCGGGTTGACCACCGCGATGGCGTGCGCCTCGGCCGGATCGACCCAGCGACCGTCGATGTAGAATTGCAGTTGCTCGCGCATGCCGCCCGTCCCCGACGCGACCTTCCTGAGAGGATGCCGCGACCTAAAGCTTCAGCTCGCCCACCTGAAGCTTGGTCAGGGCGCGCTTGTCCAGGCGGACATAGCCTTTTTCGGGGTGGCGGTAATAGATACGATCCTTGGAATTGGGCGGGGCGTAGCCTTCGGCCACCAGGGCCGTCTTGGTGTACTTGAAGGTGCCGGTCGTCTCGATGTCGCGTTGCAGGCGCACGAAGACAGGCTGGGCGTAACTGGGAAGTTCGTGATCCACGTGCGAGCGGAGGGTCTCGATGTCGAACCCGTCGGCGGCGACGATGGCGGCCATCCCGGCCTTCCCCTCCGAACCTGGCACGGGAACCCCGTAGACGTTCACTTCCGCGACCCCGGGCACGGCCGCCAGCCGCTCCGCCACTTCCGTGGTCGAGATATTCTCGCCCTTCCAGCGGTAGGTGTCGCCGATGCGGTCGACGAAGTAGAGGTACCCCGCGTCGTCCTGGCGCATCAGGTCGCCGGTGCGGAAGAAGGCGTCCCCCACCTTGAAGACGTCGCGCAGGATCTTCTTCTCGGACGCCGCCTTGACGGCGTAGCCCGCGAAGGCATGACGGGCGTCGTGGCCGATCTCGCCGATCGCCTCGCCGATCTCTCCCGGCCTGGCCTCGATGCACAAGCCATTGGAGCCCCGCGCAGGTTCGCCGATCTCGAGGTCGAACTTCACCAGCCGGATGTTGAACTGGCCCCGAAGATAGCGAGGGATCCGGCCCACGGCGCCGGGCTTGCCGTCAAAATTGAAGAGGCTGACGTTGCCCTCCGTCGAGCCGTAGAACTCCAGGATATCTGGGATTCGGAACCGGTTCTGGAACTCGGGCCAGATTTCCGGGCGCAAGCCGTTGCCGAAGGCCAGCCGCAGCTTGTGCTCGCGTTCCTGGGGATGCTCTGGCGAATTCACCAGGTAACGGCAGAGCTCGCCGATGTAGACGAAGACCGTGCAGTTGTTCTGGACCACATCGCTCCAGAACACGCTGGCCGAAAAGCGCTTGCGGATGACCAGGGCGGCGCCGGTCAGCAGCGCCGAGCCGACGCCGCACAGGCCGCCAGTCGAGTGATAGAGCGGCAGACAGCAGTAGACGCGGTCGGTGGGCTTGGTCTGGGTCGCGGCGGCGAAGGCGCGCATGTAGAGCTGCGCCTTGGCGTGGGTGATCCGCGCCGCCTTGGGCAGGCCGGTCGTGCCGGAGGTGTAGATATAAAGCGCGATGGAACTTGCCTTGATATCGTCGCGAATGGAGCGGTCGGGGCGCACGGCGCTGGCGCCCTTCACCGCGTTATCCAACCCGCGACGCGCGCTGGTCTCGTCCCCATCGGCAAGGCCCATGACCCAGAGCATCGCCGTGCGGCCGATTTGCTGGCGCACGTCTTCGAACGCCCGCCAGGTCTCGCCGTCAGCGATGACGTGATCGGCGCCCGCAAGCGTCAGGCAATGCGCCAGGCTCTTGCCGGTCAGGTTGTTGTTGATGAGGGCGGTCGTGACCCCGACCTTCGCCAGGCCCATCCAGATGGCGACATACTCGAGCCGGTTGGGCAGCATGACCGCGACCGTGTCGCCCTTGCGGATGCGCCGGCCCTTGGCCCAATGGGCATAGCGGTTGGCCAGCGCATCCATTTCCCGATAGGTCAGTTGACGGCCATCACAGACCACCGCGACATTGTCAGGCCAGTGATCCACCGCCCGCTCGAAGTCGTCGCAGATCAGGTCGCGGCTGTCGGGCGAGATGCCCTTGATTCCGCGCAACAGGCGATTGAGCGCTCCGAGAAATCGAACCTCGCGCTTGATCCGCGCCATCACACCCATTCGCTGCGCCTCTTGCAGGGAGAGGCTTGCTGATGACAAGGCGCGACAGCCGGGTCAAGGCCGTCGGCGTCAAAGACGGCGCGACAAAGGGTCTAGCTTGACCATTCCGAACATGTCGCAAGAAGGCGCGCGGCAATACGCGGCGCGAATGTTCGAAGACAACTTGGCGTTTGGGCGGCAGATTAAGACGAAAGTTTGGCGTTTCATGCACAGTAACGGCCTCGTCACCGCCAGTCCGTGATGGAACCGCAACGCTCCCGCTACGTTTACTGCTCCGATAGTCAATTCACCTAAGAAATCGGAGAAAGCCATGACGCTGCACTATCCGGATACGGACGCCGCGCCGACCTCGTACGGCGCCGCTCCGCGCAACGACCTTGGGACTGCCTATGTCGCGGACACCGCCGCAGAGGACACCATGGTCCCGATTTACGCGCGCAAGCCTGTCCGCAAGAACTACAACAAGAAACTCTTGATGGCGGTCCCTGTGGTCCTGGCCTTGGGCGTGGGCGCCTGGGCTCTCACCGTCGGCGAGTCCAGCCGTTCCACGAATGAAGCCGCGACCGCGGACTCCACGGACAGCCTGACCACCAGCCGCCTGGACGTGGCCCAGCCGATCTCCCCCGAGGTTGACGTGCCCGTCGTGAGCGAAGCGGTTCCGGTGGAAGCGACGCCGGTTCCGGCGGCGGCCCCCGCATCGCCGCCCGCTGCCCGCGTGGCGCGCGCCGCAACGCCGTCGTCGACCGCCGCGCGCAG
>CAZRKY010000015.1:0-22634 GCA_964600375.1 uncultured Caulobacteraceae bacterium
GCATGACGCCCTATGAGATCATGCTCTCCGAGTCGCAGGAGCGCATGCTCATCGTCGCCGAGAAGGGCCGCGAACAGGAAGTCTACGACGTCTTCAAAAAGTGGGGCCTCGACGCCGCCGAAATCGGCACCGTCACCGGCGACGGCATGCTCCGCGTCAAGGATCACGGCAGGATTGTCGCCGAAATCTCCAACCGCGCTCTCGCTGACGAAGCCCCCGTCTACAAACGCCCCTACGACGCCAAACCCTATCGCCGCGCGCCGATGGAAGGCCCGGCCTTCGCCTCCACCGATCTCGCCGCCGACCTCACGCGCCTCATGACCAGCGACGATCTTTGCTCCAAGCGCTGGATCTGGGAGCAGTACGACTATCAGGTCCGCACCAACACCCTCGCCGGCCCCGGCCACGACGCCGCCATCGTCCGCATCAAGGAAACCAACACCAGCATGGCCATGGCGCTCGACGGCAACGGCCGCTACTGCTATCTCGACCCGCGCGAGGGCGCCAGGCTCATCGTCGCCGAGTGCTGCCGCAACCTGTCCACCGTCGGCGCGCTGCCCGTCGCCGCCACCAATAACCTCAACTTCGGCAACCCCGAGAAGCCCCCCATCATGGCCCAGATCGTCGAAGCGATCGAAGGCATCGCCGAGGCCTGCCGCTTCTTTGAAACCCCCATCACCGGCGGCAACGTCAGCCTCTATAACGAAACCCTCGGCGAGCCCATCTTCCCCACCCCCGTCATGGGCATCGTCGGTGTCCTGAAAACCGCCCTGCCCAAACCCGTGGCCTTCACCGGCGAGGGCCGCGAAATCTTTCTCCTCGGCGGCCTCGGCTCGACTGACCTCACTCACTTCGGCGGAACGCAGTACGCCAAGCAGATTCTTGGCGAGCTGTGGGGTCTGCCGCCCGCTCTCGACATGCAGTTTGAAAAGAACGTGCAAGCCGCCATCCGCGAACTCGTGCAAACCGAAGGCGCCATCGAATCCGCGCATGACCTGGCCGACGGTGGTCTCGCCGTCGCGCTCTCCGAAGCCACCTTCGGCAACGGCGTCGGCGCCGTCATCCAGCTCGATGCCGCTGGCCAGCGCGCCGAGTTCCTGCTCTTCCACGAAGGGCCGTCCCGGATTCTCGTTTCCTCGGCCAACCCCGCCGCCGTCGAAGCGGTCGCCGTGCGTTATCAGATCCCGGCTCTCCGCATCGGCCGCACTAACAGCGGCGGCCGCCTCACCATCTCCCTAAAAAGCGCTTCCGGCCAGGCGCTCCTCGATGTCGATGTGGCCACGCTCCGCTCGCTGTGGGAGAACGCTCTCCCGTCCAGGTTGCAGTCCGACGTCAATGTTCACTGACCGACAAGAGAGAGGCAAGCCTAGTGTTCGACAAATTTAAAGAGGAATGCGGCGTGGTTGCGATCTTCGGCCATCCCGAAGCCGCCAAGATGGCCTATCTCGGTTTGCATAGCCTGCAACACCGCGGCCAGGAAAGCTGCGGCATCGCCGTCTCCGATGGTCAGAAGGTCACCTGCCACAAAGAGATGGGCCACGTCGCCGACATCTTTACCCCGCCCGTGCTGGATCGCCTAAAGGGCGCCTCCGCCATCGGCCACACCCGCTATTCCACCGCCGGCGGCAGCTTCCTGCGCAACGTCCAGCCGATGTTCGCCGACCTGGACTCCGGCGGCATCGCGCTCGGCCACAACGGCAACCTGACCAACTTCCTGGCCCTGCGGAACGAGCTGGTCGCCCAGGGCGCCATCTTCCAGTCGACCTCGGACTCCGAGGTGATCCTCCACCTGATCGCGCGCTCGCGGAAGGCGCGGATCATGGACCGCTTCATCGACGCGCTGCAGCAGATCGAGGGCGGCTACGCCCTGGTGGCCATCACAAACAAGAAGCTGATCGGCGCGCGCGACCCGCTGGGCATCCGCCCCCTGGTGCTGGGCCAGCGGCACGGCCGCTACGTGCTGGCGTCCGAGACCTGCGCGCTCGACATGATCGGCGCCACCTTCGTTCGCGACATCGAGCACGGCGAGGTGGTGGTCATCGACGAGACCGGCATCGAGTCCATGCGGCCGTTCCCGGCCAGCCAGGCGCGGCCCTGCATCTTCGAATACGTCTACTTCTCGCGGCCGGACTCCATCGTGAACGGGCGCAGCGTCTATGACGTGCGCAAGAAGATGGGCCGCAAGCTGTTCGAGGAGACCGGCGTCGACGCCGACGTGGTCGTGCCGGTTCCGGATAGCGGCGTCCCCGCGGCCCTCGGGTACGCCGAAGCCAGCGGCCTGCCCTTCGAGCTGGGCATCATCCGCAACCACTACATCGGCCGCACCTTCATCCAGCCGACCCAGGCCGTCCGCGACCTGGGCGTACGCCGCAAGCACAGCCCCAATCGCGCCGCCCTGGCGGGCAAGCGCGTGATCCTGATCGACGACTCCATCGTGCGCGGCACCACCTCGGTGAAGATCGTGCGGATGGTCCGCGAGGCCGGCGCCAAGGAGGTCCACCTGCGTTCGGCCTCGCCGCCGATCAAGTGGCCGGACTTCTACGGCATCGACATGCCCGACCAGGAAAAGCTGTTGGCGGCCAACAAGTCGCTCGAGGAAATGCGCAAGTTCCTTGAAGTGGACTCGCTGGGCTTCCTGTCGGTCCAGGGCCTCTACGACGCCATGGACGCGGGACCGCGCGACCCGGTCACGCCCCAGTTCACCGACCACTACTTCACCGGCGACTACCCTACCCGCCTGCGCGACCGCGAGATCGCCGAGGGCGGGGACGAACTGGGACGCCAGTTGAGCCTGCTGGTCAGCGCCTAGGGCGCAGTTGCACCTCGCCGCGGGGATAGTCGATCGCCACGGCGTCGAACTTGCGAAGCGCATCGATGCCCAGGATCAGGCCCGGCTTGTCGGCCATGCCCAGCGCCTGGAACACCGGCAGGTCGATGAACACCAGCTTCTGGCCGGCGAAGGTCTGGCCGCCGACTTCCAGGTCAGCGCTGCCGCCGAGGTAGCTGCGCATGACATGGCCGGTGGCCCCGGTCGGCTTTTCCTCGACGGTCAGGCGCGGGTCGCCGGGCGCATAGCCCAAGGCCTGCATCATCTTCGCATTCGCCAGGGTGGCCCGCGCGCCGGAATCGATCAACGCCGAGGTCTCCACGCCGCCGAGCCGCGCGGGGATGGCCGCCAGGATGCGATGGAGCATCTGGGCCGGGATCGCAGTGAACCCGGCCGGCGCGGCGCCGGACTCCCAGGCTGTCAGTCTGCCGCCGGCGAAATCGTACTCGATCCGGCCGCGCGCGAAGGTGTCCGCGCCCAGCACGCCGCGTGAGTCGCTGATGCCGCCGTTGGGCAGCTCGGTCGCCCGCGCCGGGCTGACCACCAGGTCGCCGACCTTCAGGCTGTCGAGGCTGAACAGCCGAACCTGAGTAGCGCCGCTGGCGCCCTGGATCTGGGCGCCGCGGCCGGCGTCCGCCGAAAGCGCCAGTTCCTGGACAAGAGACGACGTCAGCACCGTCCCGCCCGCGGCTGTATCCGTCACCAGCAGGAACGGGCCCTTGCCATTGATGCTGACCGGGACGGTGGGGCGGCCATCCTTGTCGTAGGTCAGGGGCGCGGACATGACCGGGCCCGCGGCGGCGGCGGCGGCGGCGGCGGCCCAGGGCAGGCTTGCGAACAGCGTCAGGGCGGTGCGGCGGTTCAAGGCGGTCACGGATGGATCTCCCCAGGTGGTCACGAGAGCTTCACCGCGCCGCCTGCCGGCAATATTACCGCGTGTTGCATCCCCGAAATGGGCGATAGTCTGCTCGTCACGCCTCCCCGCCGCGGCTAGAGACTCAACCCCAACGCCCCCTCGCCGGAGCCTGCCCGCATGCAACTGCTCTCCAGCCTGCTGACCAAGTTCGTCCAGAACGGCCGCCTGAAGCTGATCAACGCCTTCGGCAAGACCTATGAGTTCGGCGGCAAGGGGCCCGGGCCGGTGGTGGTCATGAAGCTGCACGACGCGCGGCTGCACAACCAGCTAGCGGTGAACCCCGAGCTCTACGCCGGCGAAGGCTACATGGACGGGACCATCACCTTCGAGGACGGCACGACGGTCTTCGACTTCATCGACCTGTTCTCCTTCAACCGCACCGGTCTGGCCGAGCACCCGACCCAGAAGCTGCTGCGCAGCTACTGGCGCTCGGCCAAGCGGTGGCACCAGGCCAATGTGGTGGGCAAGGCGGCGGCCAATGCGCGGGCCCACTACGACGTGCCCGAGGCCATCTATCGCCTCTTCCTCGACGAGGGGATGAGCTACTCCTGCGCCGTCTTCGAGAACCCCAGGACCGACACCCTGGAGCAGGCCCAGGAGAACAAGCTCGAGCGCATCACCGCCAAGCTGCTGCTCAAGCCCGGCATGAGCGTGGTCGAGATCGGGTCGGGCTGGGGCTCGCTGGCCATCCACATGGCGAAGACGCGGGGCGTGACGGTCAAGGCGCTGAACGTCTCGCCCGAACAGCTGCGCGTCTCGCGCCAGCGGGCGAAGGACGCAGGCGTCGATCACCTGGTCGAGTTCGTCGAGACCGACTATCGCACCTATCCGGGCAAGTTCGACCGCGTGGTCTCCGTCGGCATGATGGAGCACGTCGGGATCGGCCATTTCGAGGAGTATTTCAACAAGGTCCGCGACTTCCTCAAGGACGACGGCTGGGCCGCCATCCACTGCATCGGCCGCATGGCGCCGCCGGGCTCAACCGGGCCCTTCATCCGCAAGTACATCTTCCCCGGCGCCTATGTGCCGTCGTTGTCGGAGGTGTTCGCTGCGACCGAGCGGTCGGGCGTCTGGGTGGCGGACATGGAGGTGCTGCGGCTGCACTACCATTACACCCTGCAGCACTGGCGCAAGCGCTTCGCCGCCAACCGCGCCAGGGCGGTCGAGATCATGGACGAGCGCTTCTGCCGCATGTGGGAGTACTACCTGGCGGCCGTCGACGTGGGCTTCTCCAATGGCGGCAACATGGTCTTCCAGATCCTGCTGTCGCCCAAGATCGACAATGTCCCGATCGTGCGCGACGTCTTCATCGACGAGGCCCGGCGGCCCAAGACCGTGAACTACGCCAAACAGCCGCTGAAGGCGGCGAAGGCCGCGGCCAAGGCCCCCGCAAAAGCCAAACCGGCGGCCGCGCCGGCCGCGAAGCCCAAGGCTCCCGCCAAGGCGAAGAAGCCGGTCGCCCGAAAGCCGAAAGCGGGCTAACACCCCGCCCATGACCACCGACCCCTCCCCCCTCGCCGGGCGCATCGCGCTCGTCACCGGCGCCTCGCGCGGCATCGGCTACGCCTCGGCGCTGGCGCTCGCCAAGGCCGGCGCGCACGTGATCGCCACGGCGCGCACCCAGGGCGGGCTGGAGGAGCTGGACGACGAGATCTTCAAGGCCACCGGCGAGCACGCCACCCTGGCGCCCTTCGACCTGGTGGACGGCGGGGCGATCGACCGGCTGGGCGGCGCGATCTTCGACCGCTGGGGCAAGCTGGACATTCTCGTGCACGCCGGGGCCATGCTGGGGCCGCTGACCCCCATGAGCCACCTGGAGCCGCGCGAGTTCGACAAGGTCATGGCCATCAACCTGAAGGCCCCCTACCGGATGATCCGCTCCTACGAGCCGCTGCTGGTGAAGTCGGATGCGGCGCGGGCGATCTTCTTCACCTCGGGCGTGTCCGGCGGCCGCGCCTTCTGGGGCCCCTACGCCACCACCAAGGCCGGGCTGGAAGCCATGATCCGCAGCTGGGCCGACGAGATGGAGACCTCGTCCATCCGCCCCACCCTGGTGAACCCGGGCAAGATGCGAACGAAGATGCGCCAGGACGCCTATCCCGGCGAGGATCGCTCGACCCTGCCCGACCCCGCCGAGATCGGCCCCCTGATCGTGGAACTGGCCAACCCCGACCTGACCCCGCCCCTGGAGGTCAGCTTCCAGGACTGGAAACAGGGCCCGTCGGTGGCGGCGCTGGTCTGAGATGACCCTTGATGCCGTCCTAGTCATAGAAGGCACTCACGAACGGTGGGCGTTGGTCGCGGAACTGAGCACAGCCTTGGGCTTCAAGATCGAGACGGCGGACTCCCTCGACCTCGTTGCTCCTGCGTTCGCAATCATCAACGATTTCGAATGGGGCCATTCGGTCGGCCTGAATGGGCCCTCAAGTCTGATCAGCGCTGCCGAGTTGGAGAGGGGCGTTGGCGCGCTCATTCAGAAGCTGAAAACTCGCGTGCTGCTTCCGCTGGAAGGGGGAGATTGGCTGGTGATGGGACCAGACGGACGTCGACATCTCCTGCCTGACTGGGCAGGCGATGGTCCGCCCCCGTTTGACCTGCTGGGATAGGCTTGCAGCCGGCCGGCCGGTAGCCGCACTGGTCTAGCCCACCATAGAATCGTCATCCCGGAAGGCCCGCAGCGCTTGTCCGGGACCTCGTAAGTGAGTGCCTCGGCCAAGGTCCCGGATCGACTCTGCGCGTCGTCCGGGATGACACTGGAGGGGCTACTTGCGCCCCTTGGGCGCGGGTCGAGGGCCGGGCCTGGCGCCCGGCGCGCGCGTCGTCGGCTTTCCGCCCGGCTTGCCTGCGGGTTTCCCGGCGGGGCGGCCCAGCGAACCACTGGTCTTCAACGGCGAGCGCGGCTTGGCGCCGGGGCCTGAGCGGGGCTTGACGATGGCCTGGCCGCGCGGGCCCAGCTTCTTGCCCGGCTTGGCGGTCTTGCGGGCCTCGGCGGCGGCCTTGGCGCCGGGCTTGATCTTGCCGTGGGCCTTGGAGCGCGCCTTGGCCTTCAGGCCCCGCGGCGCGGTCTTGGACGGCCCCGCCCGGTCGCCGCCCTCGGCGTAGGGGTTGGCGCCCGACTTGATGGTCACGCGCAGCGGCACGCCCGGCAGGTCGAAGGACTCGCGGAGGGAGTTGATGAGGTAGCGCCGATACTGCTCGGGCATTTGCGAGGCCCGGTTGGCGAACAGCACGAACGTCGGCGGTCGGGCCTTGATCTGGGCCATGTACTTGGGCTTGAGGCGGCGGCCGTCGACGGCGGGGGGCGGGTGGCGCTGGACCGCCATGGCCAGCCAGTCGTTCAGGTCGCGCGTCTTGACCTTGGTCGACCAGTTCCTGTGCGCCTTCAGGATCGCCGGCATCAGCCGATCAACCCCGCGGCCGGTCTCGGCCGACAGCGCCACCAGCGGCGAGCCGCGCAGCTGGGGCAGCTTCTCGTCGGCCAGCTGCTGGAACTCCTTCAGGCGAGACTGGGGCTCGTCGACCAGGTCCCACTTGGCGATGACGTAGATCAGCGCCCGGCCCTCGCGCTCGACCAGATCGGCCAGCTGCAGGTCCTGGGTGTCGAAGGCGTTGCCCTCGTCCATCACCAGCACGACGACCTCGGCGAAGGTGATGGCCCGGATCGAGTCCGAGACGCTCATCTTCTCGAGCTTCTCCTGCACGCGGGCCTTGCGGCGCATGCCGGCGGTGTCGACCAGCCGGATGGGGCGGCCGTCGTAAGTCCAGTCCACCGAGATGGAGTCGCGCGTGATCCCGGCCTCGGGCCCGGTCAGCATCCGGTCCTCGCCGATCAGGCGGTTGACCAGGGTCGACTTGCCCGCGTTGGGGCGTCCGACGATGGCGACCATGATCGGCTTGGACAGGTCGATCTCTTCCTCGACCTCTTCTTCGTCGTCTCCGTCCTCGCCGAAGAAGACGTGGTCGGGGACTTCGGGGATCGGCGCGTACTTGGCCAGGATGGCGTAGAGGTCGGCCAGGCCCTCGCCGTGCTCGGCCGACAGCGCCAGCGGCTCGCCGAAGCCCAGGGCGTGGGCCTCGCCGATGCCGTGGTCGGCGGCGCGGCCCTCGGCCTTGTTGGCGATCAGCACGACCGGCTTGTCGCGCTTGCGCAGCACGTCGGCGAAGATGCGGTCCAGCGGCACCACGCCCTCGCGACCGTCCATGACGAACAGCACCACCTCGGCCTCGTCGACGGCCTTCTCGGTCTGGATCCGCATGCGCGATTCCAGGCTCTCGTCATCGACGTCCTCGAAGCCGGCGGTGTCGATCAGGTTCAGATCGATGTCGCCGATGCGGCCGGTGGCGTAGCGGCGGTCGCGGGTCACGCCCGGGCGATCGTCCACCAGCGCGAGCTTCTTGCCGGCGAGACGGTTGAACAGGGTCGACTTGCCCACATTGGGGCGGCCGACGATGGCGACGCGCAAGGCCATGGGCTCTCCCTAGGGCTCAATGGGGCGGAACGGAAGCCGTCCCGAAAAGCGAAGGCGCGCCCGGATGCCTCCGGACGCGCCCCGCAACGATGGAAACGAAAGGTCTAGCGGACGGCGATCAGCTCGGCCTTGTCGTTCACGAAGTAGAGGGTGTCGCCGTAGGCGATGGGAGCGACGTAGGCGGCGGCGCCGATGTTGAGCGTGCCGATCTCGGCCCCGGTCTTGGGGTTGAGGGCCAGGGCGATGCCGCGGTCGTTGATGATGATCAGGCGGTTGGAGGCCAGGATCGGGCCGGTCCAGATCGGGCGCGCCTGACGGTCGTAGAGGCCGAAGACCCCGCCTTCCGAATAGGTGCGGTCCTTGTTCAGGTCGACGATCCAGTAGACCTGGCCGCTTTCCTTGTTCACGGCCATGGCCTGGCCGTCCTGGCTGACCAGGAAGACGGCGTCGCCGGCGGGCCAGGGGGTGTTGATCGACGAGACCGGCAGCTCCCAGCGGCGCTGGCCGGTGCGCAGGTCCATGGCGGCGAACACGCCCGAGTGCGAGGCGGCGTAGACCGAGCCCTGGTAGATGGCCGGGCGGCCCGGGATGTCGCGGATTTCCGACAGGGCGCTGGTGCGGGTGGTGCGCGACAGCACCTCGTTCCACAGCGGATTGCCGTTGGTGGCGCGGAGCGCGACCAGTTCGCCCGAGCTGAACGGCGCGATCACCGCGTCGCCCTCGATGGCCGGGCTGGAGGCGCGCAGGATGCGGGCCGGCTCGACGATGGCCTGGTAGGACCAGGCCTGCTCGCCGGTGGCGAGGTCGAAGGCGAAGATTTCGTTGTCGACATCCACGGCGAAGGCGCGGGTCCCGGCGATGCTGGGCGCGGCGTGGATCGGCGCTTCGGTCTTGGTGCGCCACAGCACCGCGCCGTCCGCGGCGTTCAGCGCGGCGACGAAGCGGAAGCCGGAGGTGACGATCACCTTGCCGTCGGCCACGGCCAAGCCGCCGCCGAAGGCTTCCTTGTCCTTGCCGTTCTTCTCGCCCAGATCGACCTGCCAGACGTGGGCGCCGGTGGTGGCGTCCGAGGCGGTCACGCGGGCGCGCGAGTCCATGGTGTAGATGCGGCCGTCGACGGCCACCGGCGGGGCGGTGACCACTTCGCGGCGGTTCGAGCCGGACCCGATCGACCGGCGCCAGGCGATGGTGAAGTTCGCGGCCGCAGCCACATGCTCCACGGCCTGGGCCTGGGTTCCGCCCGGCAGCGGCCAGGCCGCGACGGCCTGGGGCTCGGGAATGTAGAAGTCGGCGCCGGCGAGGCCTTCGGCCGGAGCCAGGGTGTTGTCCAGCGCCAGGATCGAGATGCGCTCGCCCTGCGAGGCCACCGCGGCCGGACCGGCGTCGTCGCCGCCGAAGGGCCAGAGGTTTCGGGCCGTGGAACAGGCGGTCACGGCGGCGCAGGCCGCGACGAGAACGGCGACTTTCACGATGCGGTTCATTGCGCGGGCGCTCCGGCTGGGGCCTGTTGGGCTTGGGGAGCCTGGGGCGCGGACGCGCCAGGCTGGGGGGCGAAGGGATTGGGCTGGGCGGCCTGGGGCGGCAGGGCGATCGCCGCGCGGGCGATGGCCGGCAGCTTGGCCGCGACGCCGGAATCGATTTCCTGGATCGCCGCCTGCGAGCGCTCGCGGACGCCGTCGGGCGCGTCGAGCAGCAGGGACAGGGCGACGAGCTGGCTGCGCGCCTCGGCAGTCTTGCCGTCGGCGAGCTTGGCCATGGCCATGGCTTCCAGGGCCAGCGGCCGGTAGGGGCGGCCCTCGAGCGCCAGCGGCTTCAGCCGGGCTTCGATGACGGCATAGGGCTCGGTGTCCATCAGGGCGTAGGCGGCCTTCAGGGAGGCGGCGTCGGCGAGGATGGGCTGGCCCTGGGCCACCTTGGCGGCTTCGTCGAACAGCTTGACGGCGGCGTCACGGCGGTTGTCGGCCAGGGCGAGGCCGGCGCGCTGCATCAGGGCCAAAGCCTTGTAGCCCATCGAGGACTTGGCGGCGGCTTCGGTGAAGGCGGCGTCGGCGGCGGCGGTGTCATTGCGCTGCAGGGCCTGGATGCCGCGGTCGTAGGCCACGGAAGCCTGGGCGGCGACGTCCTTGCGCCACGCCTCATAGCCCCAGTAGCCGCCCGCGATGACCAGCCCGGCCACGATGGCGCCGGCCAGCCACGGCAGGTACTTGCGGGCGAGGTCGCGCGTTTCCTGCGCTCTCAGGTCCTCGTCCACCTCGTTGAAGAAATCGACCACTCGGCGCTCCCCGCGGCGCAATCCGCCAAAACCGCCGCGAACCTATAGCCTTGCAATCGTGGCCGCAACGCGGCTTGGCCCATCTGGGCCGCCCTCGGCGCGCTTTTTCGCCGACTGTGGACGCCGCGCCGTTCCTGGAGCACCTTTGCTGGCCCAAAGCCGTTGCACCGTCAGGACTTTCCCCATGCGCGCCCTCGCCACTGCCGCCGTCGCGGCGCTCCTCGCCCTCGCCGCCTGCGCGCCCGCCAAGGCGCCCGAAGCCGCAGCCCCTGCCGCGCCGGCGGCGCCCGCCCCCCAGGCGCCTATGGTCGGCCTGGCCAATCCGGCCTCCGTGGCCTGCGTGGAGGGCGGCGGAACCCTGACAATGTACGATACGGCCGAGGGCCAGATCGGCATGTGCTCCACCACGGACGGCCGGGTCTGCGAGGAGTGGAGCCTGTTCCGCGACCACAAATGCGACCCCCTTCCCGCCGGCGCGACCCTGTCGCCGGGCCAGACGACGCCGCCCGCGCGACCCTAGTCCCTGGGCGGCGTCCGGTAGGGCGCATAGCGGTAGTACTTCGGCCGGCTGTCGATGCGGATGTGGACCCAGGCGACGCCCAGGCCCGCCGTGCTGACCCAGAAGGGCGCGGCGCCCTCGAGCCAGCGCTCTATCCCATGGGCCGCAAGCCGCCAGGCCTCGCGCGCCTGCGTCTTCGGCGCGGTGCGCAGGAAGCTCGCCAGATGGGCGTAGTCGCCGCCCTCGCCCAGATCGCGCGGGACCACCAGTTCGGCGTCGCCGCCCAGGTTACGGAAGCTCACCACCCCGGCGCCGGGGGCGCGGGCGGCCAATTCGGCGGCGAAGGGACGGGCGTTGGCGGCTTCGCGGGCCAGCGCCGGCGAGTCGGCGACCACGCACTCGAACGGCAGCCGCAGCCCGGCCCGCGACCAGGGCGGGGTCTCCCAGGCGAAGCCGTCCAGCGGTTGGGCGGCCAGGCAGGCGGAGAAGGCGTCGCAGAAGGCGTCGTCCGACTTCCACAGGGCCAGCACCTCGGCGCGGGTCAGCTGCCAGCCGCCCGCCTCGAAGTTGATCCGCGCGGTATGGGCGTCGATGCGCTCGACCGCGGGGGACAGGATGCTCAAGCGTCCGCCGGCTTCTTGGCGAAATAGACCTCGGCCGCGCCTGGGAACTGGCGGGCGCGGACGTCGGCGGCCCACTGGCCCACCGCCTTGCCGATGTCGCCGCGCAGGTCGGCGTAGCGGCGCACGAACTTCGGCGTCCAGTCGAACATGCCCAGCATGTCGTCGGTGACCAGGATCTGGCCGTCGCAGCCCGACGACGCCCCGATCCCGATGGTCGGAACCGCGACCGCCTCGGTGATCTCGCGGGCGAGGCTCTCGGCCACACCCTCGATGACGATGGAGAAGGCGCCGGCGTCGGCGGTGGCCTCGGCCTCGGCCAGCACGCGGGTGCGCTCGTCCTCCGTGCGGCCCTTGGCCTTGAAGGCGCCGTCGACGTTCACCGCCTGGGGGCGCAGGCCGACGTGGCCCATCACCGGAATGCCCCGGCGAACGAGGTAGGCGATGGTCTCCGCCACCGTGGGGCCGCTCTCGACCTTGACCGCCTGGGCGCCGGTTTCCTTGAGCACGCGCGTGGCGTTCTCGAAGGCCTGCTGCGGCGCGCCCTCGTAGGAGCCGAAGGGCATGTCGATGACCACCATGGCCCGCTTGGCCGTGCGCATCACCGCCTGGCCGTGCAGGATCATCATGTCCAGCGTGACGCCCACGGTGTTGGGCATGCCGTGGATGACCATGCCGACACTGTCACCGACCAGCAGCACGTCGCAGTGCGGGTCCAGGATCTCGGCCATGGGGGCGGTGTAGGCGGTCAGGCACACAAGCGGCTCACCGCCCTTGCGGGCGGTGATCTCGGGCGCGGTGATGCGGCGTACCGCGTCGTTACGTTGGGCTGACATGGGGCCTCGTAAACCTCGGGGAGAAGGTTGTCGGCGAAGTCTCTCAGGTCTCGTCTAGCAGACGCATGCCCATGGCGGCCATGCCCAGCAACAGCGCGATGCCGATCATGGCCACCAGATTGCCGCTGAGGCCGATGGCCGACATGTCGATGCCGCCCAGGGTGTTCAGCTGGCTGACGGTCTGCTCGACGGCCCCGTCGACGCGGCTGACGGACGGCGCCGTGGCGTCGCTGAGGCGCAGGCTGAAGTTCGAGCCGATGGTCTGGCTGAGGGTGATCAGGCCCCCGACCGTCCCGGCCGCGGCCAGGGCCACGGCGCGCAGGCGCCAGCTCTTGTCCAGACGCGAAGTGACGCGGCGGGTGAAGGCGTCGTTGTCGGCGAACGCGGGCGGTTGATTGAACATCCGCTCAAGCTCGGCTTCGAATTCACGCTCAGCCATGAGCCGTACTCCCTGCCACGACCGCATCCTGCGGCGAGAGGCGTTCTCTGAGCTTATCCAGACCACGTTTGACATGGGATTTGACCGTTCCCAGGGGGATATTCAAGGCTTCGGAGACCTCGGTGTGTGACAGGCCCGCGCCGTAACAGAGCGAAACGCTCAGTCTCTCCGCCTGGCTCAGCACGTTCATGGCTCCGTCCAGATCGATCTTTCCGGCTTCATCCGCATAGGCCCGGACCTGTTCAGGTTCGCGCGGTTCAGCCTCCAGCAACAATTGGGCGTCCTTGCGGCGGCGCTTCAGATAGAGCCGGGCCGCGATCCGGCGTACCCAGGCGGCGAAGGTTCCTTCGCCCCTGAACTCCGCCACCCGTTCGAACGCCGCGAGGAACGCATCCTGGGCGAAGTCGTCGGCCGCGGCGGAATCCGCGCCCATCCGGCGGAGCAGGCCCCGAACCGCCGGGCCATGCCGGCGCACGAGCTCTCCGAACTCCCGCCGTCCGCCCGCAGCCGCGAGGGCTGCGAGCTCGACGTCGTGGAGGCCGATGAGTGGCCGAGTGGCGGGGGACGCCCCCATGTGCAGCTCTCCTCGCTTCCGCCGCCGGGCCTAGTCCTTGCTCTTGTTGGTCAGGCCCAGGCCGAGGAAGGCCAGGCCGATGAAGCCCGGGATGGTGGCGATGCCCCACAGGACCGGGCCGGCGTTGCCGTCGCTGTCGCTGTAGTACTGGGCGATGAAGCCGATGGTGGTGAACGAGGCGGCGACGGCGAGCAGGACGACGGCGCGGCGGATGTCGCGGGTGCGGGTGGGCAGCACATTGATGGCGCGCGCGACGGCCTCGACGACTTCCACCGGAAGCGGCTGACCCTTGTCGACGGCAAGACGCATGGTGTCCTGCATCCGCATGGTCTCGCGGCTCTTGAGGAAGCGGGGGCCGACCACGATGACCGCGACCAGCAAGAAGAAGGCGATGGGGATAAGGATTTCCATCTCGGGGTAGCTCCTGGACGTCTTGGCGGCTGCGGATTGCGCCGCTCTTGCCCATGAAGAGGCGCGGGAGCGGTCAAACGGATGCGGCCGGCCAGATTAAACCTTCGTAAGCTACGCGCGCCCGGCGCTCAGCGCTCGCCGGGGACCAGGAACGGCCAGGCCGCCACGGCGAGGAACGCGGCGACGACGATGGCGGGCAAGGCGGGCCACAGGCCGGTCGAGACGCTTTCGGCCAGGGGCTGCAGCACCGGGACCACGGCCCACAGCAGGATGGCGGCGACCAGGGCTGGCGGGATGAGCATCAGGATGCTGTCGCGCAGCTGGCGGCGGGCCACGCGCTCCATGACCGCGACCGTGAAGCCCAGGTCACGGGCGGGCGGCTCATCGAGGGCGAAGGCCCGGCTGAGGCGGTCTTCGGGGGAGAGCGTCGTCATGGCTCGGCTCCAAGCAGTTCCAGCAGTTTAGCGCGTCCGCGCGTGACATGCGACTTCACCGTGCCGACGGGCATGCCCAGCGCCTCTGCGGCCTCGGCATGCGACCAGTCCCCCGCGAGGCAGAGCGCCAGTGCGCCCCGCTGTTCCGCCGGCAGTCCCGCCAACGCCTTGGCGACCGTGGCGCGGTCCTCGCCGCCCGGGGCGAAGGTGGTTTCGCGGGTGTCCAGCCACTGCCGGTCCCGGCTGGCCGACCGTGCGCGGCCGCGCTGGTGGGTCTGGGCCTTGCGCCAGGCGATGCCGCACAACCAGGTCCTGAAGCGCACCCCGTCGCGCAGGCGATCAAGGGTCGACCAGGCGGTCAGGAAGGCCTCCTGGGCCAGGTCGTCGGCCTCGGCGTGGTCTGAGCAGACCCGGCGCAGAAAGGCGCGAACGGCCTGCTGGTTCTGATCAACCAGCCGGCCGAACGCCTGGGCGGAGCGCGCCCTCGCCTTCGCGACGAGGACGGTCTCGCTCGCGAAAGGGTCCATCACTCTTTCGGCGTGATCGACCGAAACACGCCGCCGACGAGGACGGACAGGGCGATTGCGCCCATGACGAAGGCGACGATGGTGAAGCCCTCGCCCGCCCCGTACATGTCGGTGTAGGCGGCGTAGCTGAAGCCGGCGCAGAGGATGGCGAACAACACCAGGCGCGATTGCCAGGGGCCCCGGTAGCGGCCGCGGTAGCCGTAGCGGCGGCTGTGGCGGTCATTCCAGTCGGCATCGGGATCCAGCGGTTCACTGAAGGTCTTGAGCAGGTCTGCCGGCGGCTCCTGACCCTTGGCGGCGTAGGTCCGCATCAGGTCCATGGCGTCGCGCGAGCGGCGGTAGTTGAGCCAGCTGTTCCAGCCGCCGATGACGAACCAGGACAGGGGAAACAGCAGCCACCAGTAAGATCTGAAAAGGTCTTCCATCGATCAGCACTCCCGTCCGAAGGCCAGCCGCGTCAGGCCGGCCGGGGGCTCCTGCCCCTTTTCCTTGTAGGTCCGCAGCAGCTTCAGCGCATCAGCGCGGCGGCGGTCGGCCAGAAAGCCGGTCCAGCCGCTGTAGATGATCCAGCTGATCGGGAACAGCAGCCACCAGAAGTCCCGGAAGAGGTCTTCCATCTCAATGTCCTCGCAGGGGCGGCCCATCCGCCCCGTCTTCAGCCCTTCATCGCCGCCGGTGGCGTGATCGGATGCGGACCTCGTGAGAATTTTTTCGCCCGGATTTGACAGATCGCCGCTGCGGCCGTATTGAACCGCCCAGTTAATTAACCGAACAGTTAAACGCCGATGGCCACTGACCGCCTGAGCCAGACCTTTTCCGCCCTCGCCGACCCGACCCGGCGCGCGATCCTCGCGCGGCTGTCGCTGGGCGAGACCTCGGTGAGCGAGCTGGCCGAACCCTTCGACATGAGCCTGCCGGCCGTCTCCAAGCACCTGAAGGTGCTGGAACACGCCGGCCTGATCGCCCGGGGCCGCGAGGCGCAGTGGCGTCCGGCCCGACTTAAGGCGGGTCCGCTCAAGGACGTGTCCGACTGGCTGGATCGGTACCGGCAGTTCTGGGAGGCCAGCTTCGACCGCCTGGACGCCCTGATCGAGGAATTGAAACGCAATCAGAAAGACGAACCCGGGAAGGAGTGACGCAATGCAAGAAGGCAAGAGCACCGTCGAGTTGTGGGGCGACACCGAGATCGTCGTGACCCGGACTTTCGACGCCCCCCAGACGATGATCTGGGACGCCTACACCCGACCCGAGCTGGTGAAACGCTGGCTGACCGGCCCCGACGGCTGGACCATGCCGGTCTGCGAAATCGACTTGCGCGTCGGCGGCGCCTATCGCTACCGCTGGCGTAATGCCGAGGGCCACGAGTTCGGCGCCCAGGGCGAACACCTGGAGGTGACGCCGACCAGCCGTCTGGTCCTCAACCAGCGCATGGACGGTGCGCCTGGAGAGGCGCTCAACACCCTGGAGCTGTCCGAGCGGGATGGCCGCACGACGGTCGTCAGCACCCTCACCTTCGCCTCGCGCGAACACCGTGACGGCGCAGCCGCCAGCGGCATGACGCGCGGCATGGAGAACAGCTACGCGCGGCTCGAGGCCCTGCTGGCGAAGGCGGCCGCCTGAGGACCATGACCACGATCTCCATCGCCTTCACCAAACTGGCCGCCCCGGCCCTTCAGGAGCAATGACCATGGACGCCGCCACTCCCGGACGGGTCGAGAAGACCATCGTCCTGACCCGCCTCTTTGATGCGCCCCGCGCGCTGATGTTCGAATTGTTCACCCGCGCCGAACACCTCAATCGCTGGTGGGGCCCTGAGTGCTTTACCGCTTCGCGCGCCGAGGCCGACCCGCGGGTCGGCGGGGCCTGGAAGCTGATGATGAGCGCCGAGCAGTTCGGCGACAGCTGGGTCCAGGGCGTCTACCGCGAGGTCACGCCGCCCTCGCGGCTGGTCTTCACCTGCGACGCGGTCGGCCCCGGCGGCGAGGTCATGCTGGAAGGCCTCACGACCGTCGAGTTCGCCGAAGAGGGCGACAAGACCCAGGTCACCGTGACCGCCACGGCCAGCGGTCCGGCCTTCATGGAGATGGCGCTTGGCGGCATGGAGCAGGGCTGGAGCGAACAGCTCGACAAGCTGGAGCCCTACGCGAGGCAACAGGCAGGCTAGGACGCCGGCCTGAGCGCGAACGGGATGCCGCGGTTCAGCGCGCTGATCGCCGCGGACGAATGTTCCTCGCCCTCGAACTCCGCGAAGACGGCGCGAACACCGGCGGCGGCGAGGCGTGCAGTCATCTCGCGGGCCGCCTCGACGCGGTCGAATGCGGGATCGGACGGGAAGGTCTCCTCGACCGCCTGATCCGCGGTCTGGCCGGGACGGGCTTCGGGGTGCGCTTCATACCAGCGCCGGAAATCCGCCATCTGCGCCAGCGGCCGGTCCTCCAACGACTGGGATTCGAACTGGCCCATGGTCACCAGCAGATTGGGTCGCGGCCCCGAAACCGGCGGCCGGAAGGCCTCGGCCTCGCGCACGATCACCCGATCGCCGAAGCCCATCGACGGGCTGGCCGCCAGGTAGGTGTCGAAGCTGCCGGGCGCCTTGAACAGCGCATGCAGGGTGAACAGGCCGCCAAGCGAGTGGCCGAACAGCGTCTCGCGGTCGGGGTTGATCGGATGCTGCCCTGAAATGCGCGGCTTCAGGGTTTCGACCAGGAATTCCAGGAACAGGTCCGCGCCGCCGATTTCGCTGGGCTCGAACCGGTCGTCAGGCGCGCCCGGGGGCGTGAGGTCGAGCGAGCGGCCGAAGTCGAAGAAGCGGCGGCTCGGATAGCCGACGCCCACGATGATGGCCGGATCCAGCCGGCTGTTCTCGCGCATGCGGGCGATGTCGACGGCGGGATTGAACCACGCGTGGCCGTCCAGCACGTAGATGACCGGGAACCCGCCTGACGGCGCCGGCCCCTCGGGCGCCGAAACGGAAACGAGGTAGGTGCGCCCGGCCTTGGACGACATGGCCATCTCGGTCAGCGCTCGCGGGCGCAGGTTGGTCGCCACGCCCGGGACCGGCGCGGGGGCTGCGTCCGCCGCCCGGGCCGATGATGCCGCCCAGGCCGCGCCGGCGACGGCGCCCAGACCCGATAGCGCAGAGCGGCGGGACAGTTTGCTCGTGCTGACCATCAATGGGCCCTCCCCTGCTTCGCCAACACCGCCTCATAGGCCGCCTGGAGCTCCTGGAACACCGAAGGACCCGCGGGCCGGGGCGCGCCCAGGTGCAAGTGCCGGAGTTCGTCCATGAAGCGGGCCCACATCGGCGGCCCGCCCTCCTCCAGCAAGCGCGCGCGAATGCCCAGCTCTTCGCTCACCGGCAGGTGGCGCAGGCCCCAGGCCGACATCTGGGCCAGCACCGGAAGCAGCTGGATGCCTCGCTCGGTCAGGCTGTAGATCCCCTTCTGCTTGTGGCTGGGATCGTCGGCGCGGCTGATCACGCCCGCCTCCATCAGCGTCTTCAGCCGATCGGCCAGGATGTTGGACGAAATCCGCTCGTTCGACAGGGTCAGCAGCTCGCGGAAATGCCGGCGGTTTCCGAACATCATGTCGCGCAGGACCAGCAGGCTCCACTTGTCGCCGACCACTTCAAGGGTGAGGTTGATCGGACATCCGGAGCGTTGATCAGGTCGTTCGTCTCTCGCCACCTTGCCCGACCCCGAAAAACTGCTTGCAACATGCAATTGGTTCTCCCAGGTTTCAACCAGTTGCAAAACCAGATCAGTCAAGGAGCGGCGCCGTGGGCAAGGTTTTCGTCGACATGGGCGTGTCGCTGGACGGCTTCGTCGCGGGCGACAACCGCGGACCGACCAACCCGATGGGCGGAGTGTCCCAGCGCCTGCACCAATGGATGTTCCAGCTGAAGGCCTTCTGCGACCGGCTGGGCATCCCCGGCGGCCAGGACGGGCCGGGCAACGACATGATCGAGGCCACCTTCAACCGCATCGGCGCGAACGTCATGGGCCGCAACATGTTCGACGAGGGCGAGGCCTGCTGGCCCGAAGAGGCGCCTTTCGGCTGCCCCGTCTTCGTCCTGACCGACACGCCGCGGGAACCCTGGACGCGGCCGGGCGGAACGACCTTCCATTTTGTCACCGAGGGCTTCGACTCGGCGCTGACCCAGGCCCGGGCGGCCGCCGGGAGCAAGGACGTGCGCATCTCGGGCGGCGCCGACGTGGTGCGCCAGGCGCTGAAGGCCGGCGTTGTCGAGGAGATGATCCTGCACGTCGCGCCGGTCATCCTGGGCTCGGGGCTGCGGTTGTTCGACGGTGTGGGCGCCGAAGACCTGGACCTGGTGCAGGCCGCCGTTTCCGACGCGGCCGGCGTCACCCACATCACCTACGCCCTGAAGCGCTGAGAAGGACGACATGGCCCTCGAACTCTACTTCCACCCCCTGTCGTCGTACTGCTGGAAGGCGCTGATTGCGCTCTACGAGACCGGCGTGGATTTCGACCCGGTCCAGCTCGACCTGCAGAACGCCGATCACGACGCCCTGCTGCGCAAGCTTTGGCCGATGCGGCGGTTTCCGGTTCTGAAGGACACCACCCGCGACGTGGTCGTTCCGGAATCCAGCACCATCATCGAGTACCTGGCACAGCACTATCCCGGCGCCGCGACCCTGGTTCCCGCAGATCCGGACCTAGCGCGGCAGACCCGCCTGCGCGATCGCTTCTTCGACCTCTACATCCACAACAACCTGCAGAAGGTCGTGTTCGACGTGTTCCGCCCGGAAGGCTCGAAGGACCCCTTCGGCGTCGACGCGGCCCGCGCCGAGATGCGCACCGCCCTGGCCGCCATCGAGCCGGAGATCAACGCCCGGCCCTGGCTGATGGGCGACGACTTCACCCAGGCGGACTGCTCGGCCGCGCCGGCGCTCTACTATGGCCGGCGGGTCGTGCCGCTGGACGACTTCCCCAACTGCGCCGCCTACCTCGCGAAACTGCAGGCCCGCCCCTCCTTCGCGCGCGTGCTGAAGGAGGCCGAGCCCTACTTCCACATGGTCCCGATCTAGGCGAAGGCGGCGGCGTAGAGTTCCGGCTTGAAGCCGACCAGCAGGCGACCGTCGATGTCGAGCACCGGGCGTTTGATCATCGAGGGCTGGCGGACCATCAGGGCGATGGCCCGCGCCTCGTCCAGCCCCTGCTTGTCGGCGTCCGGCAGGGCGCGGAAGGTCGTGCCGTTGCGGTTCAGCAGGGTTTCCCAGCCCACCTGCCCGGCCCAGCGGCCGAGCGTCGCCGCATCGATCCCGACGGCCTTGTAGTCGTGGAAGGCGTAGGCGATCCCTTGGCCGTCCAGCCAGGCCCGGGCCTTCTTCATGGTGTCGCAGGCCTTGATGCCGTGAAGAGTAGAAACCACCGTTCCTCGCGAATGTCGGGTTGGTGCTGGACCCTAGATGTCTGTCTTGGACCCCTGGCGACTTTGTGGGCCGACCTGGCCTCGCCAGTAGTCCTCTGGCGTCATAACACCCCTATACTGCGCAGCCAGTTCTTTACCTGCCCCGGCCAATCGGTCGTGATGGGATCGGTCGTCGGCCGCATCCCAAACGCATGGCCGCCCTTCGCATAGAGACGCATGTCCACCGGCACGCCGGCGTCATTGAGCGCCAGCGCATAGGCCATCGGCTGTCGGATATCGTCGACGGAGTCGTTCATCGCGTGGATTATAAGCGTCGGCGGCGCATTGGCGCTGATCTTCACCCAAGGCTGCAGCTGGAGGTTGTTCTTGCCTTCTCTGTTATCCAACATGCGGGCGGTATAGGCCACGATCGCGAAGTCAGGCCGTGAGGACTGTTGGTCAGCGGCGTCGGTAAGCGGGTAGGTGCGCTCTTCCGTATTGCTCATGTCAGCGACGAGATACGCGCCGGCCGAAAAGCCGATCACACCGATCTTCTGCGGATCAATCCCGTAGGTGGTGGCGCGCTGCCGCAGCAGCGCCACCGCGCGCTGGGCGTCTTCCAGCCCGAGCAGCACCTCGGGTCGCTGCTGCCTACCATTCCTCCTCGGCCACACTTGCGGCGTCCGGTACTTCAGCACCGCGCAGGTCATGCCCTGCTGGACGACCCAGTCGCAAACTTCGGTGCCTTCCAGGTCAATGGCTACGGCGTGAAATCCGCCACCCGGCAGGACAAGCAAAGCGGCCCCGGTGTTTCGCCCCTTCGGCCGATAGATCGTCATGGTCGGCCGAGTGACATAGGTCGCCCAATGCCATTTCCTTCCCCCGACAAGGGGTGAGCCATTGCCGGTGGCCTCGGGACGATCGCCACTGTCAGGTTTTGCGAGAGGGACATTCGCAGGCCAGAGCGGCACCTGCGTGCCGCCAGAGCCAGGCTGCCAAACGCCCTCCCGTTCTACCTTGGGAACCTCGATCCTCTCGGTCGGAGCCTCGATTTTGGCGGCCGGACGGTCGATGCCGCTCGCCTCGCCACAAGCGGCCAAGGTGACGACAACGGCAAGCAGCAGGGGAGGCACAGTCACCAGAAGCCGCGACACTTGATGCCTCCTGTCGTGTGACGGACTTGTCCGGGTCAGCGCGCACCCAGTCGAATTCCCGTCCGGTGTTTGTCAGGCTGGATGATCAATAGTCAATCGCAGACCCCTTCCGGCCAACACGACGGCGCAATGATCGCCATGCCTATCCATGGGACAGCGGCCAAAAGCCTGGCGGGGCGCAAAGCCGTCCTCTTCACCCCATCGCCCGCGCCTTGGCGATTACCTGCATGCACGCACGATTTTCGGGCGGGCACGACCAGGCAGGGTCGCACAGAGAGGACTTACCCAGTGGCCAAATTCCCCAACGCCGACCGTTCCATGGGCGCCGCCGCGCTCGCCGCCCTGCTCGCCGCCGCCGCGATCGCCGCGCCTGGCGTGGCTGCGGCCCAGACCACCGGCACCCGCCTGCCGACCCATCCCCCCGCCACCGTCGTGGACGGGATCGTCGTGGTCGGCGCCATCGACGACGGCTCGCCCGACAATGGCGGTGAAGAGGCCGCCGACGCCGCCATCGCGGAGATGCCCGCGATCTACGAGGAGGAACCCGCGCCGACAGCGCCCGTGACGCCCGTCGCGCCGGCCCAGTAGGCGACGAGAGGGAGGCGCGGACCATGGCGATCTTTCCGAGGATTCAGAGCCCATGCCCCTACAAGGGCGAACTGGCCGCGGTCATGGACGGCGACATCTGCCGCCTGTGCAAGCGCGCGGTTTTCGATCTCACCGCCATGACCGATGGTGAGCGGGTGGGGTTCCTCGCGGACTGCAGGACCGAGGTCTGCGTCTCCTACCGCCTGACCGGCGCGGCGGCCGCCGCCGCGCTGGCCGCCAGCGCCCTGACCGCCCCTGTGGCGGCCGCCGCCCAGACCGCCCCGACCCCCGAGTTGGTAGACGTCGAGTACATTATTGTCGGCGGCATCACCGACCTCGATGGCGTGGAGTTCGTGGAGACCACCGCGGACGCTGCCGTCCCGGACTTGCCCGTCGAATACGAGACGCCTCCGCCCGAAGGCGGCGGCCAGTGACCCGGTCCGGCCTGAGGCGCGGCCTGCAGCTCGGCGCGGCCCTGGTCGTGCTGGCCGGGCCCGCCCTGGCCGGCGCGGGCCAGACCAGCTGGTACGCCATCACCACGGGAACCGGAGCGCCGGTCGGCCATGCCTGGGCCGAGGTCCGCGAAACCGCCGAGGGCGTCGAACGCACCGACTACCAGGAGACCACCCTGCGCGAGCAGGACGCCCGCCCCACCCGGGTCAGCGAGCGCACCGTCACCCGCCAGGACCGGTCC
>CAZRKY010000016.1:0-22514 GCA_964600375.1 uncultured Caulobacteraceae bacterium
CGTCGTAGGGGACGTTGGCTTCGGCCAGCAGCACGTTCATGTGGCCGGGCATGCGACCGGCGACGGGGTGGATGGCGTATTTCACGTCGACGCCCTCATCCTTCAGCTTGTCGCCCATTTCCCGAAGGGCGTGCTGGGCCTGGGAGACGGCCATTCCGTAGCCGGGCACGATGATCACCTTCGACGCGTTCTTCATGATGAAGGCCGCGTCGTCGGCCGAGCCCTGCTTGACCGGCCGGGTCTCGACGTGGCCGCCGGCGCCGGCCGCCACCTCGCCGCCGAAGCCGCCCAGGATCACCGAGATGAAGCTGCGGTTCATCCCCTTGCACATGATGTAGCTGAGGATAGCGCCGGACGAGCCGACCAGGGCGCCGGTGATGATCAGGGCGATGTTCTCGAGGGTGAAGCCCAGCGCCGCCGCGGCCCAGCCCGAATAGCTGTTCAGCATCGAGACCACGACCGGCATGTCGGCGCCGCCAATCGGGATGATCAGGGTGACGCCGATGATCAGCGCGAGCGCGAACAGCAGCCAGAAGGCCCAGATGGCCGCGCCCTGGGTCATCAGCATGACCCCGATCAGGACCACGATCCCTACCGCCAGGCCGATGTTGAGCAGGTGGCGCATGGGCAGGATGATCGGCGCGCCGCTCATGTTGCCGTTCAGCTTGGCGAAGGCGATGACCGAGCCGGTGAAGGTGATGGCCCCGATGGCCAGGCCCAGGGACAGTTCGATGATCGAAATGGTCTTGATGCCGACGCCGCCAGCCGCGGCGATCCCGAAGGCGTCCGGCGAATAGACCGCCCCCACCGCCACCAGACAGGCCGCCTGACCGACCAGGCTGTGGAAGGCCGCCACCAGTTGCGGCATGGCGGTCATGGCCACGCGCCGGGCGATCACCGCGCCGAACACGCCGCCTACCGCCACCCCCCCGGCGATCATGGCGAGTGTCACCGCATCGAGGGCGCCGGTGCTCCACAGGGTCGCCAGCGTCACGCTGACGGCGATGCCCATGCCGATCATGCCGTAGAGGTTGCCCTTGCGGCTGGTCTCCGGGCTCGACAGGCCTCGCAGGCTGAGGATGAACAGCACGCCCGAGACGAGGTAGGCGAGCGCGGCGAAGCTGGCGTTCATGCGGTTGCTCTCATTCGGGGGAATGCGTGTGGAAGAGCCGCCACAGGGCGGCGGCGATCAGGATCGGGCTGACGACGGTGATGAACCACTCGAGCGGCCCCTGCGGCCCGCCGTCGATGAGGGTGAGCACCAGGGTCGAGCCGAAGATCAGCACGAAGCCGCAGTCGTTCAGGCGGTGCTTGCGGATCTCGTTGTCGCGCTCGGCGATCCAGGCGTAGAGCACCATGGCCGCGCCCAGGCCGGCGCCGACCCAAGCCCCGGTCTGACCGATATCGTGCGGCGCCATCCCCTGCATGGTTCAGAGCACCGACAGCTTGACCGGCGCGCCGGCGCGCGCGGCGGTGGCGGTGCGCACGACCTTGCCCTTGGTCAGCGTAAGGACCACGGCCCCCGGCCCGGCCGTCTTGGTCAGGATGCAGCGGGCGTTGTCGGAGGGCAGGTTGCCGCGGCTGGGGCCCCGTTCGGAGGCCGAGTACTGGTTGATCAGGCCCTGGCCCCAGACCCGGATCGCGCGGAACTTGCAGACCAGGGTCCAGGACGCGCCCCGTTCCGCGGTGATGCGATAGGGCATCCCTTCGGGAATCCCGGGCAGGGCCGAGGCCGGCCCCGACAGCGCGCCGGCCAGGGCCGCGGCGGCAGCCGCGATCAGGACGGCTTTGCGCCTCATCCGGCGGCCCGCTGCTTGCGCTTGCGCAGCGCCGCGATCAGCTGGAACACCACCGAGGCGACCAGCAGGCCGACGATGTAGAGGATCGGGCCCGGCTTGGCCCCCGGGGACGCCGCCGCCCAGCCCACCACCGTCGGCGCCGCCAGCAGGGCCGCGCCGATCAGCAGCAGCCCCAGGCTGTTCAGCGGCCGCACGTAGGGCCGGTTGCGCAGGAAGGCCAGGACGTAGCCCCCGATGGCCGCCAGCGCTGCGACCAGGCAGGCGTAGTCCAGGATGGTCAGCAGGGTGGCGTTCATTTGGGCGACGCCTTCTTTCGGTACATGGCCAGCATCCGCTGGGTGACCAGGAAGCCTCCGAAGATGTTCACGCTGGCCAGGGCCGCGGCCACCGCGCCGGCGCCCTTGGAGATCCAGGCGGCCGGGCCGGTGACGTCCTGTTGCATGGTCGCGGTCGCCAGCAGGGCGCCCACGATGATCACCGAGGAAATGGCGTTGGTCACCGCCATCAGCGGCGTGTGCAGGGCCGGGGTGACTGACCAGACCACGTAGTAGCCGACGAATATGGCCAGCACGAAAATGGCCAGGCGGAAGACGGTGGGGTCAACGTGTTCCATAGCTATCCCTTCAGTCCGTCGTGCACGATCGCGCCGCCCCTGGTGACCAGCGCGGCTTTCAGGATCTCGTCCTCGTAGTCGGGCGCAATGGCGCCCTCCTTGACCAACAGGCCCACGAAGGCGAGCAGGTTCTTGGCGTAGAGCGCCGAGGCGTCGCCCGGCAGGCGGCCGGGCAGGTTGGTGAAGCCCACGATTCGGGCGCCGTTCTTGGTCTCGACGATCTCGCCGGGCTTGGAGCCCTCGACGTTGCCGCCCTGCTCGACCGCGAGGTCGACCAGCACCGAGCCGGGCTTCATTGAGGCGACCTGGGCGGCGGAGACCAGACGCGGCGCGGGCCGGCCGGGAATCAGCGCCGTGGTGATGACGACGTCCTGCTTGGCGATGTGGGTGGCGAACAGCTCGGCCTGCAGCGCCTTGTACTCGGCGCTCATTTCCTTGGCGTAGCCGCCGGCGGTCTCGGCCTGCTTGAACTCCTCGTTCTCGACCGCGACGAACTTGGCGCCCAGGGAGGCGACCTGCTCCTTGGCGGCGGGACGCACGTCGGTGGCGGTGACCACTGCGCCGAGACGACGGGCCGTGGCGATGGCCTGAAGGCCCGCGACGCCGACGCCGACGATGAACACCTTGGCCGCGGCGACGGTGCCGGCGGCGGTCATCATCATCGGGAAGGCCTTGCCGTAGGCCTCGGCCGCCTCGATCACGGCGCGGTAGCCGGCGAGGTTGGCCTGGCTGGAGAGCGCGTCCATGACCTGGGCCCGGGTGATCCGCGGCACGAACTCCATCGCAAAGGCCGAAGCGCCGGCCTTGGCCAGAGCCTGCAGCAGGTCCTTCTCGCGGTGAGCGTCCAGCAGGGCGACGACGATGGCGCCCTTCTTCAGGGCGGAGGCCTGCCCCTGTTCCGGTCCGCGTACGGACAGAACCACATCGGCCTTGTCGAGGACCTCCTTGACCACCTTGGCCCCGGCCTCGACGTAGAGTGAGTCGGGGAAGGAGGCGGCCACGCCGGCGCCGGCTTCCACCAGCACCTCGGCCCCCATGTCCTTGAACTTCTTGACCGTGTCCGGCGTTGCCGCGACGCGCGTTTCGCCCGCACGGCGCTCTCTGATCACAGCGATCGTGAATGCCACGCCGACGCCTCGCCCGTTGGTGAATCCGTGGGGGGACGTTAGGACGCAAAATTGGAAAACGGAAACCGCTTTTATGCGGCGGCCAAAACCAGCTGTGACTTAGTGGGCGTCAGGCTTGTCGCGCAACAGGAACCAGCCCAGCGCCATGACGATGACGAAGGACGCCGCGCCCGGCAGGAAACCGGCGTCGGTGCAGAACCACAGGGTCAGGGCGAACAGGCTGGCGGCCAGCAGCAGCGAGCCCCACTTCGACAGGCCCATGAACAGGGAATAGGTCGCCTGCTGCTCGGAGATGTCCATCTCGCCGCGGTGATAGTCGTGGTGGGGGTCGGCCATTGCCGGTCTCCAGGCAGGGGTGGTCAGTGCGCGCGGACTATAGCCATGGATCGCCGGGGCTCAAGGGGCAGCTAGCGCCACGGCCGCGACAGGCTGAGCGTCCGATTCCAGCTCGCGGGGGCGGCCTCGGCCTCGGCGACCGCCAGCTCCATGGCGTCGGCCCAGAAGGCGGCTGCGGCCGGCTCGATCAGGAAGGGCCAGAGCGCCGGGCGCTCCAGCACCGTGCCGCCCGCTGAGAGGAAGTCTGTCCAGCGCCGCCCGAACGGCCCGGGATCGACCTCGCGCCGGGCCAGCAGGGCGATCGCGACCAGCCGCGCGAAGGCGTAGGTCCAGGCCGTCCCGGGTGCGCGAGTGAGGATCGGATAGGCGCGCCAGCCGTCGCCGCGCTCGGCCCGCTGGGCGCGCAACCCCGCCACCTGACCGATTGTGCGCAGCCAGGCCGCATCGTCGGGCCGGCCGCGCGTCACCTTCTCGAATCGGTGCAGGGCCACATGGCGCAGCACCACCGTCGCCAGGTCGCGCCGCCGATAGGCGAGCAGCCCCGCCCGTTCCTCGGGGCCTGCCTCGCTCATCAGGAGGCGCAGGGCCGACTGTTCGTTGGCCGCCGCGGCGGTCTCCGCCAGCGCCGGCCGGGGCCCGCAGCGCAGCACCCCCAGCGGACGGCTGAGCATCTGGTGGGCCGCGTGGCCCAACTCGTGGGCCAGCGTCAGCACCGCCTTCAACGACCCGTCGAAGTCGAGTTTCACATAGGGCCCCCGGTCGCCGGCCGGATGGCTGAGCGGCGCGCCGGGGTGGCGGGCGTGCACCCGGCTCTCGGCCAGGGTCACCTCCACCGCCGCGCCGGCGTCGGTCGACAGCGAATGGGCCGCGGCGACCGCGACCTCGCAGGCCTCCTCCCAGCGCCAGCGCCGGGTCACCGGGTGCGGGTCGGGGTGCGACGCGGCGATCCACAGGTCGGCCCCGCGCAGCGCCACGGCTGTGCACATCGCATCGACGCCCTGCGGCTCGGCCGGCTCGGGCGCGGTCGGGACCTGCGAGCGCAGGGCCACGGCGTTGACCCGCTTGTGCAGCGCGCCCTCGCCCCGCCCGCCGTCAAACAGCGAGCCGAAGGCGTGCATGCGGGCGAGCAGCGACACCGCGCGCTCATAGTCGCGGTTTTCGTCAAGCAGGCGCGCGGCCTCGGCCAGGTCGCGGTCGATCTGCGGATCGTCGCGGCCCCGGTAGAGACCCGACAGGTCCCAGACGGGAAGGTCGAAGGCTTGGCTCATCAAGGGCGGAGTGTGGCGGCATTTCCTTTCGCGCGCGTTGCGCGGCCCGGCTCCGCCTTAAGGAGTCGGAAGGGTCCCACTAACCCGATCTTCACCCGACCGTCCTAAAACGATCCACGACGCGACCTGGACCGTCAGAGTCCGGGCGCACGTGATGGACGGGTGTTTCATATGGCCAAGACGGTCCTGGTCGTCGACGACGATCCGACTCAACGACGCTTGATCCAGGCGGTCCTTGACCGCGAAGGCTACGAGGTCGTGCATGCCGAAAGCGGCCGCGAGGCGCTCGAGCGGCTGCAGCACGGCGGCGGGGCCGACGTGGTCCTGCTGGACTTGGTCATGCCCGGCATGTCGGGGCTCGACACGCTGAAGGAAGCGCGGACCGCCGGCGTCCGTACGCCCGTCGTGGTGCTGACCGCCACCGGCGGCATCGACACCGTGGTGAAGGCCATGCAGGCCGGGGCCCAGGACTTCTTCGTCAAGCCGGCCAGCCCCGAGCGCATCCTGATCTCTATCCGCAATGCGCTGCAGACCGGCGACCTGGTGGCCGAGGTCGACCGCCTCAAGAAGCACACCGCCCACCGCACCGGCTTTGACGACCTGGTCGGCGACTCCCCGGCCATGACCATGGTCAAGCGCCTGGGCGAGCGCGCCGCGCGCTCCTCCATCCCCGTCCTGATCCTGGGCGAGAGCGGCGTCGGCAAGGAGATGATCGCCCGCGCCGTACACGGCGATTCCGACCGCGCCGGCCGTCCCTTCGTGGCGGTCAACTGCGGCGCCCTGCCCGCCAACCTCGTGGAATCGATCCTGTTCGGCCACGAGAAGGGCTCCTTCACCGGCGCCACCGACAAGCACCTGGGCAAGTTCCAGGAGGCCAACGGCGGCTCGCTGTTCCTCGACGAGGTGGGCGAGCTTCCGCTCGAAATGCAGGTGAAGCTGCTGCGCGCCCTGCAGGAGCGCGAGATCGACCCGGTGGGCTCGAAGCGCTCGGTCAAGGTGGACGTGCGCATCATCGCCGCCACCAACCGCGACCTGCAGAACGCCGTGGCCGAAGGCCGCTTCCGCGAGGACCTGTTCTATCGCCTGAACGTGTTCCCCCTCGACGCCCCGGCCCTGCGCGAACGCCGCGAGGACATCCCGGCGCTGGTCGAGCACTTCGTCCGTCGCTTCAACGTCGAGGAAGGCAAGCGCATCGTCGGCGCCACGCCCGAGACCCTGGCGTTGCTCTCAGCCTACGACTGGGCCGGCAACGTGCGCCAGCTGGAAAACGCCGTCTATCGCGCCATCGTGCTGTGCGACGGCATGTACCTGCAGCCCCACGACTTCCCGGCCATCTCAGGCGTCGCGGCGCCCATGCCCGAGGCGGCCGAACGCGGCCCCGCGCCGGCGCCGACGGCAACGAGCCAGGCCGTCACCCTTCCCGGCGCGCCCGATGCGCCAGTCCGGTTCCTCGACGGCGCCGGACACCTGCGCACCCTGGAAGAGGTCGAACGCGACCTGATCCAGCACGCCATCGACGTCTACGCCGGCCACATGAGCGAAGTCGCGCGGCGGCTGGGCATCGGCCGCTCGACGCTCTACCGCAAGGTCCGCGAACAGGGCATCGACGTGGATCTGAAGGAAGCGGGTTAGGCCTTGGTCAGCGAGACGGCGCCCGCGTCCGTCGAGAAGGTCATGGTCATTGCCGCGCCCTCGGCGGCGAACAAGGCCCTGGAAGTCAGGCCCGATACGGGATCGTAGCCGACGCCTGAGTCGCTGACGATGTAGGCCAGGGGCGGCCGGGTCGGAATGTCGGCGGATGAACCTTGCAGCCGTCCATTTCCGCCGTCCGACCAGAAGAAGCTCATGCTCATCGATTTGCGCTCGAAGTCGAGCCGCGTGGTTGCCTGGGCGCCTCTTCCGGCCTTCACGGCGCCAACAACCCGCCAGGAACGCAGGGGGCCATGGGTCGCGATCAATTCAGACCATTCACCCCAATAGTCAGCAACCAAGTCGCCGCGATCCATCAGCGCCTCGGCATAGGCGCCTTGGCCGCCCTGCTGCAAACCAGACAGCAGGCGTTCAGTCCGCTCTGCGGCCTTGGCTAGACCAGCACGAACGGCCGCGTTGTAGCCGCCGAGCAGTTCGATGCCCTTCTGGCTTTCCGCGCCAGCCCACAGGTAGGCGCCGTCATCAACAAGCCGAAGATCGACCTGATTGCCGGTTCCGTAGTCACCCTGCCTCGCGCGTCGTGACGCGGCAGAGGTTGGCGGGGCAACCGGGGGCATGTCGGGCGCCGCGCCACGCAGTATTTTCTCGACGTCCCCCTGGACCGCCTGGCGCATCGACTGCCCCGCGCCGGTCGTGGCGTTCGACAGGATGATCAGGGTGAGGCTGTCCTGTGGCCAGGCATGCCACGCGGCATTGTAGCCCTGCTCCCAGTCTCCGCTGCGCTCGATGAAGACGCCATGCTCCGCCGGCTCGACAAATCCGCCGTAGGAATAGGCATACGGCGCGTCCGGCTCGGGCCGTACATGAGGGGCGGTGAGCGCAGCCAGGGATGCGGCAGACAACACCCGGCCGGTTGCGAGCGCCTGTTGCCAGCGATAGGTGTCCAAGGCGGTCGAGAAGACGGTTCCGCCGCCCCAGGGGCGGAAATTGGGACGGGGCCAGTCCGCCGGTCCGCCGTTGTCGACCCAGCCGTTGTAGGCTCGGGCCGCCTGTCGCCGCACGAGCGTGTCCTCGGCGAATCCGGTGGCGGTAAGACCGGCGGGCCTGAACAGCGCCTCGCGCAGGAAATCCTCATACGTCCGCCCACTGGCCTTCTCGATCACTGCGGCGACGAGATTGTAGCCGGCATTTGAATAGCGCCAGGCGCCCGCTGGACGGAGCGGAGCGGCATAGGCCTTGGCGATCACGGCCTGCCTGGACGTGAGCTCGAAATCTGCCGAGAGATCCCCCGGCGGCATGCCGCCCGTATGGGTCAGAAGCTGATGCAGGGTGAGCGCAGCCTTGTCCGGAGGCGCGTCTTTCAGGTGACGGCCGATCGGTTCGTCCAGCGCCAGTCTTCCTGCTTCCGCCAGCTTCATCACGGCCGCGGCTGTGTACTGCTTGGACATCGACGCAATGCCGATGGGAGTGTCCATCGCCATGCGGCGGTTGCGTTTCCGATCGGCCCAGCCGTAGGCGCGATGGGACAGGATGGTCCCTGCCCTGGCCGCCAGAACCTGACCAGAAAAGCCGAAGATTTCACACCGCTTCACGAAGCCGTCCACGGCCGCGGCGGTTTCGGTATCAGCGTGCGCACGTGCGGTGACGGCGCACGCCGTCGCAGAGCCCAATGCCAACGCGCCAAGTCTTCTTCTTGTCAGGTTCAAGAGCCACCTCCCACGACTTCTTCGTCGACTTTGGTTGAGGTCTTGTGGCGAAAAGAAGACTTTCTCGGTTCAAATTTGTTAGCGATATTGAATTTAGGCGTCGCCGAAGTTGCAACCGACTCCCAGTGGCCCTCGACCTCGCCTGGAGGCTGCCAGGTGCGGCCTCCTAGCGCTGTTCCTCCATCCGGCTCTCGACCAGAGCCAGGCCGCGTTCGAGCACTTCGTCGCGCCCCGCGCGGACGCCCGCGATGGTCGGGGCTGCTGGAACCGTCGGGCGCACGCCGCCCATGTGCTGTACGGTTCCATCCGGATTGACCACCCGCATGCCGGTGAACCGCACCAGGTAGCCCCCGGGCAGGCTGATGTAGTTGACGTTGCCGTTGGCGCCCGCGCTGGGCGCGCCAACGATATCGCCGAGCCGGTTGATCGACACGGTCCCCAGAACGGATTCCGCGTAGCTGATCGCGGAGGCGTCCGTCAGGAAGACGACATTGCGCGTGTAACGCGGCGCCTCCGGTGCAAGCGTCCAGCTCAGGTCCTTGTACGCGACGTTGCGCCAGCCGGGCTCGGTGATCACGGGCAGGCTGAAGGACGGAGAATGGAATTCGTGGTCCGTGAGGTGGGAGAGGAAACCCACCCAGCCGAGCGGATAGCCCCTGAGATCAAAGACCAGGCCTCGCGCCGCCGCCATCCGCCCCTCCGCCGCCTGCCGCATCGGTTCGGTCGCGCGCGTGAGATCAACGTAGAGGATCCCTGGCTTCAGCTCCGTGATGCTATCGGGCCGCTGTCGGGCGACCGGGCCGTCGGGGCGCACCCGAGCGGTGAGGCGGACGTTGCGCGGAGCTTCGCCCGCCCGCTCGACCAGCGCCTCGACGACCTGCCCCGGTTGGCGGCGCGGCAGCCGCACCACCGATCGCCATAGTCGCAGCTGGGGACCGCCGGAGGTCGTGCGTTCGCCATCGGCGATGATCGCCTCCACGCGACGTCCATCCAGTCGCCGAACCACATCGCCGGGCCGCAAGTCTGTCTGGCTCGCGTCAACCGCGGTGACCACCAGCCGCCCCTCGATCCAGTCCAGCTCGACCGGCAGCAGGCCCAGGGGTCCGCCGTCGTAGATCACCTCTCCGTGCCCGTCGCGCAGGGCGGCGATCATCAGGCGCAGGCTGTCGCGGAAGGCCAGGTCGTCCGTATCGGTCGCGGCGCGAACCAGGGCCCGGTCGAGTTCGGCGTCCCAGTCCGCCCCGACCACGTCAAAGTAGGGGAAGAAGTGCTCCAGCGCGCTCCACAGCAGCGCCACGTCAGCCAGACGGGTGGTCCGGTCAAAGCCCGCGGGTACGAACCCGTCGGGACGGCTTGCGCGAACTCGCGGCGCCGCCTCGACCAGAGGCAGGGTCCTGCCATCGGGATCCACCGGCAATTCGATGGCGACACGGGCTTTGACGCCACCACCCAGGTCGATCACCGGCGCGGGCGCCGGGGGCCCGGTCACGGGTACGCGGCTGCTGGCGTAGGGAGGCTGGTCTGTGCCCCCAAGACCCTCGTGGCGCCACCGAATCCTGCCGACTCCTGCCGGACCTGTGATCGGCGCCGGCGGACGGGTCGAAAAGACCTGGATCGTGGGGGCGAGCGGCTGGAACAGACGCTGCAGCCGCTGGGCCAGCTCCGTCGCGTCACGCGCGTCCTCGACCTGCTCCACGCCCGCCATCGCAAAGGCGTTCCAGTCGGCGGCCGCCGCCTGGTCGCTGGGATGGAAGTAGCGGACGTGACCCAGCAGGCGGGCGAAGGCAGCCAGGTTGAGCCGCGCCCGGGCGGTGAGGGCGCGCGGCGGGACGTCGTCGCTTACCGCGGCCGGGCGCGTCGGGCCGTAGACCGGGAACGCTGCCGCGAGGCCGGGTCCCGCCAGGAGGCAGAGCGCCGCAACGGCGGCGGCCAGACGTGTCGACATTCGCATGAAATCCTATCCCCGTTCGCCGGTCAGGCTGGTCAAGGAAGGTGGCTTCAAGAAGTCGCCGTGCACGCATGTATCGCGCGGCGTCAGTCCGCCTTGCCGCTCACCGCCAGCAAGTCGTCCAGGTCCGGGTGCGTCTCCTTGCCGGGGCCCCTGTCGAGTTCCGCCGCCATGACATCCCGGTCCAGTTCCCCCTCCCAGCGGGCCACGGCCAGGGTCGCGACCCCATTGCCGACGAGGTTGGTCAGGGCGCGGCATTCGCTCATGAAGCGGTCGATGCCGACGATCAGGGCCAGGCTCAGCATCGGGATATCCGGCACGATCGCCAGGGTCGCGGCCAGGGTGATGAAGCCCGCGCCGGTCACCCCGCTGGCGCCCTTCGACGTCAGCATGGCCACGCCGACGATCGCCAGCTGCTCGCCGAGGTCCAGGTGCACGCCTGACGCCTGGGCCAGGAACAGGATGGCCAGGGTCATGTAGATGTTGGTGCCGTCCAGATTGAACGAGTAGCCGGTCGGGATGACCAGGCCGGTCACCGACTTCGACGCGCCCAGCCGCTGCATCTTGGCCATCATCTGGGGCAGGACGCTCTCGGATGACGAAGTGCCCAGCACCACCAGCAACTCGTCGCGGATGTAGGCCAGGAACTTGAAGATGTTGAAGCCGACCAGCCTGGCGATCAGCCCCAGCACCACCACCACGAACAAGCCCGCCGTGATGTAGAAGCTGCCGATCAGGACGCCCAGATTGACCAGCACGCCCAGGCCGAACTTGCCGATGGTGTAGGCCATGGCCCCGAACGCCCCGATGGGCGCCAGCTTCACAATCAGACCGATGATGGCGAAGAAGATCTTGCCCGCTGCATCCAGCCCGTGGGCGACCTTCTCGCCGAAGGCCCCCAGCCGGGTGCATGCGAACCCGGTCAGGATGGCCACCAGCAGCACCTGCAGCAGGCCGCCCTCGGCGAAGGGCGAGAAGAAGCTGGTGGGGATGATGCCGAGAAAGAAGTCGACGATCGACAGGTCGTGCGCCTTGCCCGCCGCATCCGCCGCCGCCTTGGCCGCGTCCGCGCTGGCCGCCCCGTGGAAGCCGACGCCGGGCTGGACGAGGTTGCCGACCGCCAGGCCGATGACCAGGGCGAGCGTCGAAACCACCTCGAAATAGATGAGCGCCTTGATGCCGACGCGGCCGAACTTCTTCAGGTCCCCCATGTGGGCGATGCCGGCGGCTACGGTGACGAACACCACCGGCGCGATGATCATCTTGATCAGCGCGATGAACCCGTCAGCGAGCGGCTTCAGCTCGACGCCGAAGTTCTTGCCCGCCGGCATGCCGAGCCAGCCGCCGATCTCGACGCCCCAGAACCCGACCATCACGCCCAGGGCGATGCCGATGAGCACCTGGACGTAGAGCACCTTCAGATAGCGAAAAACCTGCACGGCCCGTCTCCCCCGAACGGGTGGAGACTTGGCCGGTTCGGCGGTCGCGTCGAGGGGATTAGTGCGTCAGGTGGTGGTCATAGCTGACAACCCGCGCCATCTTCCAGATGCCGGCGTCCAGCTTCCAGACGATGATGAAGCGGCCGGTCTCGGTCTGCTCGTCGGGCTTGCCGGGCGTCAGCTTGAAGAAGCGGTGCTCGCCCACAGTCATGGCGCCGTAGTTGTTCAGCACATAGACCTTCACCGAACCTGGGATCAGCTCGCGCCGCGAGGCGAAGTCCTCACCCGTCGCCACCCGCTCGCAGTGGCCCTTCAGGTCGGCGGCGAAGCTGTCGCCGGTGGTGTTGGTCAGGCCGCCCTTGTCATGGAAGAACTCGAAGTCGTCAGTGACCATGGCCCGCACCGCCACCGGATCGCAGCGATCGAAAAAGGCCGTAAAGAACGCAGCGTCCCGCGCCGCCAGGGCGTCGACCACCGCCTGGGAAGCTGGCGCGGCGCCCTCGGTCTGGGCCCGCGCCGTGATCGCCGACAGGGCGCTGGCGACGAGGATGGCGGCGGTGGCGAAAACGGTGAGGGCGAGACGGCGCATCGGTAAGGCTCCTTGAGACGGGGCTCTTGCTGTTGAGGCTCGTTCCTAGCCACTCGGATGCAGACAACCGAGTTTCAAATTGGTCATGTCTCTCGCTTCTCGCAGGCGAGAAGGATTTGCTAGCCCGGATGCGCCAGAGCATACCCCGGCCACATCCCCGGGGCCGCCCGCGCGTACTGTTTGGCAGGCGTCGGCTCTGCACCCAGCGCGGCGGCCGCGTGGATGGCCCAGCGTGGGTCGTCCAGCACGGCGCGGGCGAGCGCGATCAGGTCGGCCTTGCCGCTGGCGATGAGGTCCTCGGCCTGATGCGGCGTCACGATCATGCCGACGGCGGAAACCTTCAGGCCGACATGCCGCTTCACCTCCTCGGCGAAGGCGACCTGGTAGCCGGGTTCTGATCCGGGGATACGCACGCCCGGAATGATCCCGCCCGAGGTGATGTCCACGAAATCGTAGCCCAGCGCCTCCAGCCCCTGGGCGAAGGCCGCAGCCTCGACAGGCGTGACGCCGCCCTCGACCCAGTCCGAGCCGGTGATGCGGGCGCCGAGCGCCTTGCTCGCCGGCCAGGCGGCGCGGACAGCCTCGGCGACCTCCAGCGGGAAGCGCAGGCGGTTCTCGAGGCTGCCGCCGTAGCGGTCGGTGCGCCGGTTGGTCAGGGCCGAGGCGAACTCATGCAGGAGGTAGCCGTGGGCGGCGTGCAGCTCGACGACGTCGAAGCCGGCGCGGTCCGCGCGCCGCGCCGCGTCCACGAAGGCCGCCTTCACCCGCTCAAGCCCGGCGTCGTCCAGCGCGCGGGGCGTCCACCAGCCTTCGCCGAAGGGGATGGCCGAGGGCGCGAACGGCTCCCAGCCGCCCTCGGCGATCTCGACCTTCGGGGTGGTCGCACCGGCGAAGGGAGACGGCGTCGAGGCCTTGCGGCCGGCGTGGGCCAGTTGGATGCCGAAGCGGGTGTCGGAGAAGGTGCGGGTGTCGGCCAGGATGCGGGCGAAGGCGGCTTCCTGTGCGTCGTTCCACAACCCAGTGCAGGCCGGCGAGATGCGCCCCTCCGGCTCGACCCCGGTCGCCTCGACGATCACCAGCGAGGCGCCGGAGAGCGCCAGCGATCCCAGGTGCTGCCAATGCCAGGGTTGGGGCACGCCATCGATCGCGGAGTACTGGCACATGGGCGCGATGGTCACCCGGTTGGGCAGGGTGAGCGGGCCGAGGTCGATTGGGGAGAACAGGGCTGACATGGGCGGCGTCCGGGCAGAGGAGAGGACGCCTGAAGTGGGGCTCGCAGCGGCAACCGCAACGGTTGCGGATAGCAAATCTCCCGCGCCTTCCGAAAAAGCGCGCCGCTAGTCGTCGCTCCTGGGCCGGAAACCCTTGCGGGGCTTGAAGGCGCGCTTCTCGCCCTTGGCCTTGGCGGTGATCTCTTTCAGCTTGCGCCCTTGCATCATCGACAGGGGGGCCGACAGGTCGCCCTTGTCGGCGTCGCCGAAGGCCCGGCCGTAGGTCTTGATGCGGTCGGCGACGGACCCCAGGAACTCGTCTTCCCAGTCGGACAGTTTCACGCCGGTCTTCGCGGCGATCCGCTCGGCCTTCCTCAACGCATTGATGGCGGCCTTCTTCACCCGCTCGCGCGCGATCGCGGCCGGGTGTTTTCCGGGCTTGGGAGGTTTGGGCGGTTTGCCCGGCCTGGGTGGCTTGCGCTGCACCCGGGGACGCTAGATCAGATTTCGCCGATGGCCGACAGGTAGAGGTCGAGGATCGCCTCTTCCTCCTGGCGCTTGGCCTTGTCCTGCTTGCGCAGACGCACGACCTTGCGGAGGATCTTGGTGTCGAAGCCCTCGCCCTTGGCCTCGGCCATCACTTCCTTGATGTCGCCGGCGATCGCCGCCTTGTCCTCTTCGAGGCGCTCGATGCGCTCGATGATGGTCTTCAGCCGGCCCTGGGCCGTGGCGGTCAGGACGTCGGGCGAATTGGCGAAGGAAGCGTCGTCGGCCATGGCGGGCAGGCTCCGGTAAGGGGGGATGGAATTGGCCCGACGCTAACCATGCGCCCGGCGCGGGCTCAACCGGCGCGGCGGACGAGACGGGGGAGCGTGGTGCAACGGCTGTGGATAAGGGGCGGGCGGCCCGGGTCGAGCGCCCGCGGTCAGGCGCCCTGCAGCAGCTGCAACTCGCCGAACGGCTGCTGCACGAAGACACGCACGGCGTGACCGGCCTTGGCCATCCGCGCCGCCAGGCCCAGGGCGGCCTCCTCGGCGTCGACGCGGTACTGGAAACGGCCCTGGCGCGCGCCGCCGGTGACCAGGCGCCACCAGCCATCAGGAAAATGCAGAACGGTGATTTCGGTGGGCTGGTCGGACATGAACTGAACCCCGGAACTGACGCTGGGCGTGACCTAGCGATCAAACGCAACGCAAATAAGACCTGCGTGCGCACAATGAATTGAACGGAAAGGCGACCGGTAATCCCGACGGCGGACAGCAAAAAGCCGCGGACGGGGCCCGCGGCTCAAGATGCTCACGACTGGGAAGTCGTTTAGCCCTGGCGGGCCTTGAAGCGCGGGTCGGTCTTGTTGATCACGTATACGCGGCCCTTGCGGCGCACGACCTTGCAGTCCCGGTGACGGGTCTTGAGGGACTTGAGCGAGCTGCGGACTTTCATCGTGCCAGGCCTTTAGAAAACAAACGCCGCCCGTCGCCTGTCTGGCGCGGAGCGGTGAGAGGGCGGGGGTATAGGCGCCGCAAACCGTGGAGTCAACGCCTGTGGCGGCCGGATCGCGTCGCGGGCCGGGTGGTGAGCCCTTCGCGTCAGCCGCCGTTCACCTGAGATGCGCCAATCCTTGCCGTGCTTAACGATTATAGCGGGCTTGTGATTGAAGGCTTTGCCGTAGCGCGGTTAGGTTGGGAGCCATGAAGTTGCGTCTGTTCCTCATCCTCGCCCTCGGGGCCTGCGCCCATCCCGCTTCGATGGTGAGCGCGCCGGCCGAGACCCGCGCCGATCTGTCGCCCATCGGCGCCAGCGCCCATCTGGTGATGGTCTCCGACGTGCAGCCTGCGACCCCGTCGGCGCCGGTGCCCTACACCGTGCTCAATCCCGGCAGCACCGGCGGCGAGGCCCAGGCTTTGCAGGCGTGGCGCGCGGGCTTCATCCAGCGCGCCGTGGCCGCGGGCGTGCGCCGCGAGACCGCAGAGCGGGAGACGGCAAACCTGCGGGTCGAGACCGACGCCCTGCGTCTCGACCAGGCCCAACCGGAGTACTCGACCTCTGCGGGCCTCTACATCCAGCGCGACACCGGCGAAGGCACCGTGGCGCGGGCGCGAGCCAAGATGGCGACAGCGCCCTGGCTTTCGGAGATCCCCAGCCGCTACGGCGTGCCGGCCGAGATCGTGGTCGGGATCTGGCGCCAGGAATCGGACCTGGGCGGCAACACCGGCAACTTCGACGTCGTGAACACCCTGGCGACCCTGGCCGCGCTCAGCCAGCGCGCCTCGCCTGACCGCACCACCGCGCGGCGCAACGACATGGAGGCCTATCTGGTCTCGGCGCTGAAGGCGATCGACCAGGGCAAGCTGACCCGCGCCGAGCTGCGCGGTTCCTGGGCCGGCGCCGTCGGCCAGGTCCAGTTCATGCCCACCCACATTCTCAATCTGGCCGTGGACGGCGACGGCGACGGCAAGATCGATGTGCGCGGCTCGGCCCGCGACGCGCTCAACTCCGCCGCGGCCCTGCTCAAGCGCGACGGCTGGCGCCCCGGCGAAGGCTGGCACCAGGAAGTCAGCCTGCCGGCCAACTTCGATTGGGAGCTGGTCGATGGCCCCGCGCGCCTGCCGGCGGATTGGGAGCGGATGGGCGTGCGCCGGGTCGATGGCCAGCCCTGGTCCGCCGCCGATGCGCGGGCCCAGGCGGTGCTGATCCTGCCGGCGGGCGCCGCCGGCCCCGCCTACCTGGCCCTGCCCAACCACTTCGTCATCCGCCGCTACAACGGCTCGGTCACCTCGCCCCACTACGCCATGACCGTGGGCCTGGTCGCCGACCGGCTGATGGGCCGGCCGGGTCCGTCCAGGCCCTGGCCCGCCGAGACCCGCTTCCGCATCGAAGACGTCGCCGCCGCCCAGCGGGCGCTGACGGCGATGGGCTATGACACCAAGGGGGCGGACGGGAAGATCGGGCCGGACACGCGCAACGCGCTCAAGGCCTGGCAACGCGCCAACCACCAGATCCCCGATGGCTACCTGACCACGGGGCTGATCGCGCAACTGGTCGGCCAGAGCCGCAGCTAGACCGGCTCGCCCGGCGTCGGCGTCGGCTGGTCCACGGCCACGACCCCTGCGGCGCTGAGCGTGCGGTTCGTCCAGGCGTACCAGGCCAGGGCGGCCAGCGCCGCGACGTTCATCAGATAGGGCGCAAACCCTTCCCACTCGTACAGCGCCACCCCCAGCACCGGCGCCACCAGCCAGCAGGCGCCGTTGATGGAGGCCACGACCCCGGCCACAGCGCCCTGCTCGTGCGCCTTCACCGCCAGGGAGGCGCCCGCGGTGAAGCCGGGCCGGGTGAAGCCGAACCCCAGGCTCAGCAGGGCGTAGCCGATCACCACCGAGAAATAGTTGGGCGCCGCCATCAGCAGCACATTGCCGGCGACCGCCAGGGCCGCGCCGTAGCGCATCAGCTCCTTGGGACCCAGGTCCAGCATGCGGATCAGACCCCACTGGGCGATCAGCGCCGCCGCCGCGCCGGCGAACATGGCGATGCCGATGAAGGCCTGGGCCTTGGCCGGGCTCTCGCCGAGGGCGTCGATGATGTGGAAGCCCAGCACCTGGGTGTTCAGCGCCTGGGCCGACCCCATGACCAGGCCGTAGATCAGGAAGGGGGCGACGCGGGGATCGCGCCAGATGCCGATGTGAGGCGCCGCCGCCCGCGTCGGACGCTCGCCCCGCGCATCCGGCTTGAAGTCGCCATGGTGCAGGTAGCGCCAGATCAGCAGCATGACGATCAGGCCCATGGCCGCGAAGGCGAACATGGGCCCCGCCAGGCCCACGCCGGGAAGCACGAAGAAGGGCGCCAGCGCCGGTCCCACGATGGTCCCAAGACCGAAGGCAGAGGCCAGCAGCGCCATGGACCCAGTCCGCTGGTGGCGGCTGGTGCGGTCAGCGACATAGGCCTGGGCGGCGGGATTGGCGGCGGCCCCGATCAGGCCGTAGACCGCCCGCGCCACCGCCATCCCCGCCAGGATCATGATCGGCACGGCCAGCTTGGCCAGGCCGGCCAGCACCACGATCCCGAACAGCAACATCGAGACGGTGAAGCCCGCCAGCCCCAGGAGGATCATCGGCTTGCGGCCGCGCTTGTCGGACTGTTCGGCCCAGAAGGGCGAACTCAGGGTCCAGAACAGCGCCGAGAGCGAGAACACCGACGCGATCAGGGTGTCCGATACCCCAAGCTCCCGTCCGATCGCCGGCATGACCGTGACCAGCGCGTTGCCGCCCGCCGCCGTGGTCATGAGGGCGGCGAACACCAGTCCGAGCGCCAACGGGGAGAGCCCCTTCGGCTCGGCCTTGCCGCCGGCCGTGGCCCTGGACCCGCCTTTCTTGCCTTGAGACGCGCGCGCAGGGGCTGCATGGTGCGGCGGCTCAGGCGGAGGGGCTTCAGGCATGCGTGGATTCAACAGGTTCGGATTGGTCGCGGGGCTCGCGGCCATGCTTTCGGTGACGACCGCCCCTTCGGCATACGCCCTTGACCAAGGTCAGGTCGAGGCCATCCGGGCGGCGGCGGCGAAGGAACAGCCCAAGGTCGTGGCCTGGCGCCGCGACTTCCACCAGCATCCCGAGCTGGCCAATTCCGAGACGCGCACCGCCAAGATCGTCGCCGACCACCTGAAGCGTCTGGGCTTCGAAGTCCGCACCGGCGTGGGCGTCACCGGCGTGGTCGGCGTCCTGCGCGGCGGCAAGCCCGGCGGCGTGGTGGCCCTGCGGGCCGACATGGACGCCCTGCCGGTCACCGAACAGACCGGCCTGCCCTTCGCCTCGAAGGTCACCGCAACCTACAACGGCCAGACCGTGGGCGTGGCCCACGCCTGCGGCCACGACGGCCATGTCGCCATGCTGATGGGCGCCGCCGAGGTGCTGGCCGGGATGAAGGCCGACATCCCCGGCACGATCGTCTTCATCTTCCAGCCCGCCGAGGAAGGCCCGCCCGCCGGTCAGGAGGGCGGCGCCGACCTGATGATCGCCGAGGGCGCCCTGGCCAATCCGGCCCCGACCGCCATCTTCGGCATCCACTCGCTCAAACAGCCGGCCAACACCCTCTGGTACCGCCCGGGACCCCTGATGGCCGCCGCCGACCAGATCCACATCAAGCTCAAGGGCAAGCAGACCCACGGGGCCTGGCCCTGGCAGGGCATCGACATCGTCTCGGTCGGCGCACAGATGGTCACCGCCTTCAACGCCATCGCCTCGCGCCAGATGGACGTGCGCATCCCCCTGGTCCTGACCATCGCCACCTTCAATGCGGGCGTGCGCTACAACATCATCCCCGAGGAAGCGGCGCTGTCGGGCACCCTGCGCACCTTCGACGCCGCCCAGCGCACCGACGTGAAGGCCCGCATCACCCGCACCGCCAAGGCGATCGCCGAGACCTGGGGCGCGGTCGCCGACGTCTCCTTCGTCGAAAGCGGTCCCGTGACGGTCAACGATCCGGCCCTCGCCAACGAGATCCTCGGCGACCTGAGGACCGCGGCCGGGTCCGACAGCATGGTCGACAACGCCATCCTGCCGACGACCGTCTCCGAGGACTTCAGCTACTACCAGCAGAAGATCCCCGGCGTGTTCGTGTTCCTGGGCGTCACCCCGCCGGGCGTATCCCAGGCCGACGCCCCGCCCAACCACTCGCCCTTCTTCGACACCTACGAGCCGGCGCTTGAGGTCGGGGTGCGGGCGCATGTGATGATGGCCCTGGGGTACCTGGAGCGGCAGCGGGGATAAGTCCCCAAAGCAACGCCCCCTTAAGCATTCACGCCCATGCTCCGGCCGAATTAACCATTCGTCGGGCGGCGTCATTCCATGTTCCAGATCATCGGCATCGTGCTGCTGTTCGGCCTTGTCTTCGGCAGCTTCCTGATCTCGGGCGGCAACATGGCCGTCATCCTGCACTCGCTGCCGCACGAGATGATGTGCATCGCCGGGGCCGGCATCGCCGCCTTCATGATCTCCAACAAGGTCTCGACCATGAAGGCCACGGTCGGCGGGTTCGGCCGCATCTTCGGCGGCCCGAAGTTCAAGTCGCAGGACTACCGCGACCTGCTGACCCTGCTCTACCTGCTGACCAAGACGATGAAGTCCAAGGGCGTCATCGCCCTGGAAAGCCACATCGAAAAGCCACACGACTCCTCGATCTTCAATCGCTTCCCCAAGATCGTGAAGGACCACTTCGCGCTCGACTTCATCTGCGACACCCTGCGGATGATGACCATGAACCTGGAAGATCCTCACCAGATCGAGGACGCCATGGAAAAGCAGCTCGAGAAGCACCACCACGAGGCCCAGGCCCCCGCCCATGCCCTGCAGAGCCTGGCCGACGCCCTGCCCGCGCTGGGCATCGTCGCCGCCGTGCTGGGGGTCATCAAGACCATGGGCGCCATCACCGAGCCGCCGGAAATCCTGGGCGGCATGATCGGCGGGGCCCTGGTCGGCACCTTCCTGGGGGTGTTCCTGGCCTATGGCCTGGTCGGCCCGATGTCGACGCGCCTCAAGGAGGTCGTCGACGAGGACGGTCAGTTCTACAAGATCATCCAGCAGGTGCTCGTCGCCCACCTGCACGGCAACGCCGCCCAGATCTCGGTCGAGATCGGTCGCGGATCGGTGCCCTCGACGGCCCAGCCCAGCTTCCTGGAGCTGGAAGAGGCGCTGTCGGCCACGCCCATGGAGGCGGCCGCCTGATTTCGGCCATGCTGCGTTACAGGCGCGGCGGGGCTTTCGATCACGAACATCGGCCCTTGCACGGCAAGCGTACGCCATGTCTGCATGGCGTTCTATAGGGCATTCTGGCCGATCAAATCGTGATCACGAAACCGTGAGAATCGCCACGATCCGGGCGTGATTCCAGCGCCTCCTTCGACCTGAAGCCACGGCATTGGGCCGCGCGGCTTCGCCACTCTTGTCGAAGGAACTGTCCCCCATGATCCGCAAGATCCTCGTCGCCGCCGCCGCCGTCTCCGCCCTGGCCGTCGTGGCCTGCAAGCCCGCCGTCCAGGCCCCCGCCGAGCCGGCGCCGGTCGAGGCCCCCACCGAGCCGACTCAGCCGGTCGCCGACCAGCCGGTCGACCAGACCGGCCCGCAAACCGGCGAGGATGCCGCCGACTCCTCGACCACCGGCGGCGACGCGACCGCCGCCGCCGAAGCCCCCGCGGCCGAGAAGAAGTAGGCCGCCAGGCCCTCGCGTGAGGAAAGCCGGGCCGCTCTTCGGAGCGGCCCGATGCCTTTTGTTACAGGGGTTTGAACGCCTCGCCCCGGCCGCACTTCGCCGCCGCGCCAAGCCCTCCAAGCGCCCGCCGACGCCGCAGCTCCCCGGCAGGCAAGCTTGGCCGCATTCAAGAATTGATCACGAACCCGTGAAATCGCTCTTGCGGTTTGGCTCCGAAGCGGGTTTTCTCTGTCGTGAAGCTTGGAGAGTAAGTAGCCGGGCTTCGTTACATTCTCCAAGGGACCCAAAACCATGATCCGCAAGATCCTCGTCGCCTCGGTGGCCGTTGCCGCCCTCTCGATCGCCGCCTGCCAGAAGAAGGAAGAAGCTCCCGCCGCTGACGCCGCTCCGGCCGATGCCGCCGCTGCTGACGCCGCTGCTGCTCCCGCCGCCGACGCCGCCGCTCCGGCCGCTGACGCCGCTGCTCCGGCCGCCGACGCTGCTGCTCCGGCCGCTGACGCCGCCGCCGCCGCCGAAGCTCCCGCCAAGGAGTAGTTCTTTTCCCCATCGGGGATTTGAAGGATCGGGCCGCCCTCCGGGGCGGCCCGATTTTCGTTTGGGGCCTGCCCAACGGACGGGTCGGGCCTGGCCCCGGAGCGAGCGCGGCGGGGATCAAAATGTGATCACGAACCCGTGAGTTCTCCCTTGCCGCCTCGGCCAAAAACGCGCTATCTCCCCCGCGAAGCCGCGAGATTCCATCGCGGGGCTTCGACAACATTTTCTCGAAGGGACCCTGAGAAATGATCCGCAAGATCCTCGTCGCCTCCATCGCCATCGCCGCCCTGTCGGTCGCCGCCTGCCAGAAGAAGGAAGACGCCGCCGCCACTGAGGGCGCCGCTGCTGACGCCGCCGCCGCCGCCGACACCGCTGCCGACGCTTCGGCCACGGCCACGGAAGCCGCTGGTGACGCCGCCGCCGCCGCTGGCGACGCTGCCGCCGCCGCTGGCGACGCCGCTGCCGCCGCTGCTCCGGCCGCTGACGCCGCCGCTGCTCCGGCCGCCCCGGCTGAACCCGCGCACTAAGTAATCCTGCGGCCCTTACGGGCTACTGGATGGAAGGGCCGCTCTCCGGAGCGGCCCTTTTTGTTTGCGCGCCCTTTTCCTTGCGTGCACGCGACCGGACCCTAAACCTCCCCCCATGTCGCCCGACGCCGACCCCCAACTCAGCTGGACCGAAGACGACGCCCCGCGCTCGGACCGATTCGGCGACGTCTACTTCTCCGCTGAAGACGGGCTTGCGGAGTCCCGCGCTGTCTTCCTTGAGGGCTGCGGACTCCCGGACGCCTGGGCGGGCCAGGCCTCCTTCACCGTCGCGGAACTGGGTTTCGGCACGGGGCTCAACATCGCCGCGCTGCTTGATCTCTGGAGCCGTCACCGGCCCGCGGGCGGGCGGCTGCACATCTTCACGGTCGAGGGCTTCCCGATGTCGGCGGCGCAGGCGGCCCGCGCGCTGGCGCGCTGGCCCGAGCTGGCCGAAGTCGCCGCGCCGTTGCTCGCCCGTTGGCCCTCGCTGACTCCGGGCTTCCACCGCATCGATCTCCCCGAGTTCGACGCCGTCATCGACCTGGCGGTGCAGGACGTGCGCGAGGCCCTCGT
>CAZRKY010000017.1:0-22388 GCA_964600375.1 uncultured Caulobacteraceae bacterium
CGTAGTCGAGCGTAGGCGTGCCCGTGTGCTGGTAGTGCAGCATCGCCTTCACGTGCTCGACGATGGAGGCGCGCGCGGCCTTTTCGACCGAGGCCGGGTCGGACACGCGCTTCTCTTCCCACTCCGCGACCGTCCAGCCCCTGGGCAGGTAGCCGTTGATCAGGTCGTGGGCCGAGGTCTGGTCGGTGACGGCGTCGGGCTTGACGCCGCGCCGCACCAGTTCAGGCAGGATATCAGCCGCATTGCCCAACAGACCGACGGATATAGGTTTCTTGTCTTTCACCGACTTGTCGATCAGGGCCAGGGCTTCGTCCAGGTCCTCGACCGCGACGTCGAGGTAGCGGGTCTCCAGCCGCTTCTCCAGGCGCGAGCGCTGGCACTCGATGGCCAGGCACGAGGCGCCGGCCATGGTGGCCGCCAGGGTCTGGGCCCCGCCCATGCCGCCCAGGCCCGCGGTCAGGATCCAGCGGCCCGACAGGTCCCCGCCATAGTGCTGGCGGCCGACCTCGACAAAGGTCTCGTAGGTGCCTTGGACGATGCCCTGGGTGCCGATGTAGATCCACGACCCGGCCGTCATCTGGCCGTACATCATCAGCCCCTTGCGATCGAGCTCGTTGAACACCTCCCAGGTCGCCCACTTGGGCACCAGGTTGGAGTTGGCGATCAGCACGCGCGGGCTGTCGGTCGTGGTGCGGAACACCCCCACCGGCTTGCCCGACTGGATCAGCAGGGTCTGGTCGGCCTCGAGGTTGCGCAGCTCGGCGACGATGCGGTCGAAGGCTTCCCAGTTCCGGGCCGCCTTGCCGATGCCGCCGTAGACCACGAGGTCCTCGGGCCGTTCGGCCACCTCGGGATCGAGGTTGTTCATCAGCATCCGCAGGGCCGCTTCCGCGCCCCAGGTCTTGCACGTCATCTCGGGCCCGCGCGGCGCGCGGACAACCCGGCTGTTGCTGCTCATCAAGCGTCTCTCGGCGTTTCCTGGTCCCGGCCTGCCAGGTAGCGGGCGGCCAGGTTGTTTGCGCCCATCCAATAGGCGAGCTCGGACGGGTCGTCGATGCGCCAGACCGCCAGATCGGCGGCCTTGTCGGCTTCCAGCGTCCCGATGGCGTCCTGCAGGCCCAGCGCGCGGGCCCCTTCGCGGGTGAAGCCGGCCAGCGCTTCTTCCGGGGTCAGGCGGAACAGGGTGCAGGCCATGTTCATCGCCAGCAGCGGCGAGGTCAGAGGCGAGGTGCCCGGGTTGCAGTCGGTGGCGACGGCCATGGGAACGCCGGCCTCCCGCAGCGCCGCGACCGGCGGCGGCGTCTGGTCGCGCAGGAAGTAGTAGGCGCCGGGCAGCAGCACCGCGACGGTCCCGGCCTTAGCCATGGCGGCGACGCCCTCGGCCGTGAGGTGCTCGAGATGGTCGGCCGAGAGGGCCTGGTGACGGGCGGCGAGGGCGGCCCCGCCCATGTCGCTGAGCTGCTCGGCGTGCAGCTTGACCCGCAGGCCATGGGCCGCAGCGGCGGCGAACACCCGCTCGGTCTCCGCGACCGTAAAGCCGATGCTCTCGCAGTAGGCATCGACCGCGTCCGCCAGGCCCTCGCGGGCGGCGGCGGGGATAATTTCGTTTACGATCAAATCGACGTAAGCGGTTCTGTCCTCTTTGAATTCCGGCGGCACAGCGTGGGCCGACAACAGGGTGCGCGACACCCGCGCCCGGCCCAGCGGCCCCAGTCGCGAGGCCGCGCGCAGGCACTTCAGTTCGTTCTCGAGGTCCAGGCCATACCCGGTCTTCACTTCCGCCGTGGTCACGCCCTGGGCGGTCATGGCGGCGAGGCGGTGGAGCGCGCTGCGGACCAGGTCGTCCTCGCTGGCGGCCCGGGTCGCCTTGACGCTGGACAGGATGCCGCCGCCGGCGAGGGCGATCTCCTCGTAGGTCGCGCCGTTCAGCCGCTTCTCCCATTCCGGCGCGCGGTCGCCGCCGAAGACGAGGTGGGTGTGGCAGTCGACCAGCCCCGGCGTCACCCAGGCGCCGCCCAGCGAGCGGACCTCCCCCGCAAGCGATTCCATATCCGCCGACATCGCCGTGCGCGGGCCGATCCAGGCGATCTTGCCGTCCGCGATGGCGATGGCCGCGTCGCGGATGGCGCCATAGGGCCGGCCGCCCGCGATCATGGTCGCGGCGTGGCAGTCGAGAAGCAGGAGGTCGAACGGCATGGCGGCTGTCTTAAATGGACAGGCCCCGCACCGCTAGGCTAGGCCTTGGGCATGACCACGCGCGATCCAGATGCGTCCGAGTGCAAGAGCTGGCTGTCGGCCGCCGACCTGCTGGGCGATCACCCCGACGCCCCCATCGCCCTGATCGGCGCGCCGCTGGGCGAGCGCTCGCTGACGCCGGGCCGCTGCGACCTGGCGCCGGCCGCGCTTCGCCGCGCCCTGCCGCGGATGAGCACCTACGATCTGGAGACCGCCACCGACCTGTCGGCCCTGCGGGTCCACGACGCCGGTGACGTCGCCCTGAAGATCGTTCCGCCCGCCGACGCCTTCGAGCCGATCCGTGACGCCGTCGCGGCCCAGACCGGCACGCGCGCCCTGACCATCATCGCCGGGGGCAACAACGCCGTGACCCGCCCCGGCGTCTACGGCCTGGGGTCGCTGGACAAGGTCGCGGTCTTGACGCTGGACGCCCACTTCGACCTGCGCGACACCGACTGCGGCCTGAACAACGGCAACCCGATCCGGGCGCTGCTGGAGGACGGGCTGGACGGCAGGCGCGTCAGCCAGATCGGCCTCGCGCCCTTCGCCAACACCCGGCGCGCCCACCAGGCGGCGATGGACGCCGGCATCTCGGTGCGCACGGCGCGGGAGTGCCGCGAGATCGGGACCGTCAAGCTGGTGGTCCAAGAACTGGAGCGCCTCTCGAAGCTCGCCGACCGAATCTACGTCGACTTCGACATCGACGTCATCGACCGCGGCCAGTTCCCCGCTGCGCCGGGCGCGCGTCCCGGCGGGATGTCGGTGCACGACTTCTTCGACGCCGCGCGCGTCATCGGCGCCCACCCCAAGGTCGGCGCCGTGGACCTGACCGAATACGACCCCGCCTGCGAGATCGGTGACCTTGGCTCGCTGACGGCGGCGCGCTGGTTCGTCGAGGTGCTCGCCGGGTTCGAACGGCGCGGGCGTTGAGCGAGCGCCAGGAACAGTCGGTCCGCCGCCGCGCCCTCATCGAGGCCGCCCTCGAAAGCCTCGCGGAGCGGGGGCTTGGCGCCGTGTCGGTGCGCGATGTCGCCGCCCGGGCGGGCGTGTCGCCTGGCCTGCTGCGTCACCACTTCGGCGGCTTCAGCAACCTGCTGAACGAGGCCTACCGTTACGCCACCGGCCGGGTGGATGCGGCCCTTGACGCAGCGCTGGCCAAGGCGGGCGATGACCCGCAAGACCGCATGGACGCCTTCCTGATCGCCAGCTTCGCGCCGTCGATCGCCGACCGCGACCTGCTGGCCGCCTGGCTGGCCTTCTGGGGACTGGTGCGCTCCGACGCCGGGGCGGCGGGGATCCACGCGGAGACCTACGCCGCCTACCGCGCCCGCATCGAACGGCTGTTGTCCGACCTCGCGACCGCGCGGGGGACGAAGGTGGACGCCCGCGCCGGCGCGCTCGGGCTTTCCGCCATGCTCGACGGCCTGTGGCTGGAGCTGTGCCTGGATCCCTCCACCTTCTCGGCCTCCGAGGCGGCGGCGACGGCGAAGTTCTGGGTCGACCGGTTCGTAGGCTAGGGCGCCTTCACCGTCAGGGGGTGACTTGGGCGCGAACCAGTTGCTATACACTCGTATAGTTGAGCCTCGGAGCCCCGCCATGCAGCCAGCCATGAGCCTGCCCGCCTGGATGTATTACGACCCGGGCTTCTTCGAGCTCGAGCGCGACGCACTGTTCCGTTCGACCTGGCAACTGGTCTGCCACCTCAACGACGTGCCCGAGCCCGGCGACTACATGACGCTCGACCTGATGGGCGAGCGCGCGCTGGTGCTGCGCGGGTCGGACGGAGAGGTGAGGGCGTTCCACAACGTCTGCCGCCACCGCGCCTTCAAGCTGGCCGACGGCCAGGGCAACTGCGGCATGCGCCTGACCTGCCCCTACCACGCCTGGGCCTACGAGCTGGACGGAACCCTGCGGGGCGCGCCCAAGTGGCAAGGGTTCGAGAACCTCGACAAGGCGGCCAACAGCCTCGCGCCGCTGGGCATGGAAATCTGGCGCGGCTTCATCTTCGTCCGCTTCGCCGCACCGGCGGGGGCTTCGGCCACCGTCGCCGAGATGATGGCCCCATACGACGCCGAGATCGAACCCCACGGCTTCGAGACCCTGGTTCCCCAGGGCCGGGTGACGCTGCGGCCGCGGTCGGTGAACTGGAAGAACGTCTCGGACAACTACTCCGACGCCCTGCACATCCCGGTCGCCCACCCGGGGCTGACGCGCCTGTTCGGCTCCTCCTACGCCATCGAGGCCGAGGACTGGGTGGACAAGATGAGCGGCCGGATCGTCGAGCGCACCTCGACCAACTGGTCCGAGCGCGCCTACCAGAAGCTGCTGCCGGCCTTCGACCACCTGACGCCGGAGCAGGCGCGGACCTGGAACTATTACAAGCTGTGGCCGAACGTCGCCTTCGACGTCTACGCCGACCAGGTCGATTTCATGCAGTTCATCCCGGTGTCGCCCACCGAGACCCTGATCCGCGAGATCGCCTACGTCCGCCCCGACAGCCGCCGTGAGGTGAGGGCCGCCCGCTATCTCAACTGGCGCATCAACCGCCAGGTCAACGCCGAGGACACGGTGCTGATCGACCGGGTCCAGCAGGGCATGCTGTCCTCGTCCTACGTCTCCGGGCCGCTCGGCCCCAGCGAAGTCTGCCTGGCGTCCTTCGCCCGGCGCCTGCGCGACGCCATTCCCGAAGCCAACCTCAACCATCCGCCTGTGAGAGCCGCCTGATGAGCACCGACACCGACATCGTCATCATCGGCGGCGGCCACAACGGCCTCGTCTGTTCGTATTACCTGGCCCGCAAGGGCTACCGGGTCACGGTGCTGGAACGGCGCGACGTGGTCGGCGGCGCGGCGGTGACCGAGGAATTCCATCCGGGCTTCCGCAACTCGGTGGCCAGCTACACGGTGTCCTTGCTGAACCCCAAGGTCATCCGCGACCTGGATCTGGCGCGCCACGGCCTGAAGGTCGTGCACCGCAAGATGTCCAACTTCCTGCCGCTGGATAAGAAGCGTTACCTCTGCGTCGGCGGCTCCAATCCGGACACGAAATCGGAAGTCGCCAAATTTAGTCAACGGGACGCCGACCAGCTCGACGCCTACGGCAAGCGCCTGGACGTCATCGCCGACGTGCTGCGCGACCTGGTCCTGGCCACCCCGCCCAACATGGTCGAGGGCGGCTTCGTCCAGGCCATCCCGGAGCTGCTGAAATCCGCGACCATCGGCAAGCAGCTGTCGAACCTGGACACCACGGCGCGTCGCGACCTGCTGGCGCTGTTTTCGCAGTCGGCCGGCGACTGGCTGGACGGCTGGTTCGAGTCCGACCCGATCAAGGCGGCCTACGGCTTCGACGGCGTCGTCGGCGCCTTCGCCAGTCCCTATACGCCCGGCACCGCCTACGTCCTGCTGCACCACGTCTTCGGTGAGGTGAACGGGGTCAAGGGCGCCTGGGGCCATGCCATCGGCGGCATGGGCGCCATCACCCAGGCCATGGCGTCCGCCTGCCGCGAGGCCGGCGTCACCATCCGCACCGGCGAGTCGGTCAGCGAGGTCCTGGTCGAGCACGGCCGCGCCGCGGGTGTCGTAACCGGCAAGGGCGAGACCATCCGCGCCGAGAAGGTCGTCTCCAACATCCACCCGCAGCTGTTGTTCCAGAAGCTGGTCGACCCCGCCCACCTTCCGGCCGACTTCAACGAGCGGATGACCCGCTACCGCTCGGGCTCGGCCACCTTCCGCATGAACGTGGCCCTGTCGGAGCCGCCCAGGTTCTCCTGCCTGCCCAAGGCGGGCGACCACCTGACCGCGGGCATCATCATCGCGCCGTCGCTGGACTACATGGAGCGCGCCTATTTCGACGCCCGCCGCGACGGCTGGTCCAAGGAGCCCATCGTCGAGATGGTCATCTCCTCGACGCTGGACGACACCCTCGCGCCCAAGGGCAAGCACGTGGCCAGCCTGTTCTGCCAGCACGTCCAGCCGACCCTGTCGGGCGGGCGCAAGTGGGAGGACCACCGCGACGAGGTGGCCGACCTGATGATCGCCACCGTCGACAAGATGGCCCCGGGCTTCAAGAAGTCCGTGCTCGGCCGCATGGCCCTGACCCCGATGGACCTCGAGACCAAGCTCGGCCTGGTCGGCGGCGATATCTTCCACGGCCAGCTGAACCTCGACCAGCTGTTCTCGGCGCGCCCGACGCTCGGTCACGGCAACTACCGCGCTCCGATCAAGGGACTTTACCTCTGCGGCGCCGGAACCCATCCGGGCGGGGGCGTGACGGGTGCTCCGGGGCACAACGCCGCGCGCGAAATCATCAAGGACGGGCGGGGGTAGGATTCGCCAGCGGGCTGGTGTGCTCCAGCGCGATCCGCCAGCCATCCGCGGAACGCACCCAGACGTTGGAGAAGCGCTCGACCGAATGGTCGGTCTTGCCGTCGGCGACGGTGTCGCCCTCCCAGATGCCGGTGACCTGGACCACCGTCGGCGCCAGCTCGCGGAAAACGACCTCGCGGGGGTTGCTGGCGGTCATGTCGAAGTCCTGGGTCGCGGAGCGGATGAACTCGGCCTTTCCGGTCATCTCGCCCTCCCAGCCGATGAACACGAAGTCGTCGGCCAGGACCCGGTTCAAGGTCGCCGCATCGCCGTCCATCAGGGCCTTTTCGTACCGCTCATTGGCGGCCTTCACGGCTGCGGTCGCGTCCGCGTCGGCGACCGCGGGCGTCGGCGCATTGACGGACGCTGTGCAGGCGGAAAGCCCGAGCAGGGCCACGGCGAACATCAGGGAAGGGGCAGTGCGCATGAAGGCCTCTGTGGAGCAGGGGCTTCAGCCTAGCACGGCGGATGGTGGACGCGGCAGGGATTGAACCTGCGACCCTTCGCGTGTGAAGCGAATGCTCTCCCGCTGAGCTACGCGTCCGTTCCATCGGGGAGGGCGGCTTCTAGCCCGAGGCGCATGCCGCCGCAAGACTCAGGCGAGCAGTTCGGCCACCGCCTGGGGCAGTTGCTCGAAATGGTCGATCACCCGGTCGGCGCCCAGCTCCCCTGCCGGGGTCTCGGTGTAGCCGAAGGTGACCGCCACCACCGGGATGCCCGCGGCCCTGGCCGGAAGCACGTCATTGATGCTGTCGCCCACCATGACGGCCCGGGCGGGGTCGCCGCCGGCCTTGTGGATGGCCTCGGTCAGGTGGGCGGGGTCGGGCTTGTGGCGGCTGACCGCATCGGGGCCCACGACCGCGGCGAAACGGTGCAGCAGGCCGAGCTTGTCCAGCAGCGCCAGCGACAGCTCCGTGCGCTTGTTGGTCGCCACCAGCAGGATCGCGCCTTGGGCGGCGAACTGGTCGAGCACGGCCTCGACGCCCGGGAAAGGGTGGCTCTCGTCGGCGATGCGCTCGCGGTAGATCTCGACGAAGCGCTCGACCATGAACGGCATCTCGCCGGCGTGATAGGGCGCCCCGGCCTCGCGGAAGCCGTGCTCGAGCATGACGCGGGCGCCCAGCCCGACGAGGTGGCGAGCCGAGGCCAGGGGCAAGGGCGGCAGGCTGCGCTCGGTCAGCACGACGTTCAGCGCCCCGATCAGGTCCGGCGCGGTTTCGACCAGGGTGCCGTCCAGGTCGAAGGCGATCGAGACGCCGGACAGGGGTCGCAGGTCGGGCACGGGCGATTCCTTGGGATCATGGGCTGTCGCGGGCGGGTCCGTTTCGGCTAAACCGGGCTTCATCGCAATCGGAGAGTCGTCGATGCAGAAGCGCGCCGCCGTGATCCTGGCCGCCGGCCAGGGGACGCGCATGAGGTCGTCGACCCCCAAGGTGCTGCACGCCGTGGGCGGCCGCGCCATGCTGGACCGCGCCATCGACGCCGCCCAGGCCCTGGGCTGCGCCCCCATCGTGGTGGTGGTGGGCGCCCACTCGCCCGAGGTCGGCCAACACGTCGAGAAGCGCCTCGGCCCCGGCTCGACCGCGCTTCAGGACCCGCCGCTGGGCACTGGCCATGCGGTCCGCTCCGCCGAAGCGGCGCTGAAGGACTTCGACGGCGACGTGGTCATCACCTTCGCCGACGTCCCCCTGCTGGACGAGACCGCGATCGCCAGCCTGTTCGGCGTGCGGGAGGACGGCGCCGACGTCGCAGTGCTCGGCTTCCACGCCGACGACCCCGGCGCCTACGGCCGACTGGTCATGGGCATCGGCGACGACCTGGCCCAGATCGTCGAGGCCAAGGAGGCCACGCCCGAGCAACTGGACATCAATCTGTGTAACTCCGGCGTCATGGCGCTGCCGGCCAAGCTGCTCTTCGAGCTCCTCGCCGAGGTGAAGAACGACAACGCCAAGGGCGAGTACTACCTGACCGACATCGTCGGCCTGGCGCGGAATCGCGGCCTGCACTGCCGCGTCGCCGTCGCCGCCGAGGAGGACGTCATGGGGGTCAATTCCCAGGTCGAACTGGCCATCGCGGAATCGATCTTCCAGACCCGCCGGCGCGGCGAGCTTCTGGAGGCGGGGGTGTCGATGACGGCGCCCGAGACGGTGTTCTTCGCCTACGACAGCGACATATCCGGCGGCGTGCTGATTGAGCCGAACGTTGTCTTCGGCCCGGGTGTGACGGTCGAGAGCGGCGCGCGCATCCGCGCCTTCTCCCACCTGGAGGGCTGCACCGTGCGCGAGGGCGCCGAGATCGGCCCCTATGCGCGGCTGCGCCCGAAGGCTGACATTGGACCCAAGGCCAAGGTCGGCAATTTCGTCGAGGTCAAGAACGTCACCATGGGCGCGGGCGCCAAGGCCAACCACCTGGCCTATCTGGGCGACGGCGAGGTGGGGGCCAAGGCCAACGTCGGGGCGGGCACCATCTTCTGCAACTACGACGGCTTCGGCAAAGCTCGCACGGTGGTGGGCGAGGGGGCCTTCATCGGCTCGAACTCGTCGCTGGTGGCGCCGGTGACCATCGGGGCGGGGGCCTATGTCGGCTCCGGTTCTGTGGTGACGAAGGATGTCAGCCCCGATGCGCTGGCCTTCGAGCGCTCGGATCAGGTCGAGAAGCCCGGCTGGGCCAAGCGCTTCCGTGAAGCCCAGACTGCGCGCAAGGCCAAGCCGTGAGTGCTGACGATCAGAAGCGGGCGTCCGGCGAGGCCGCGGCCCTGCTGGTCGAGGCCGGCATGACCGTGGGGCTGGGCACCGGCTCGACGGCGGCGTGGTTCGTCCGCGCCCTGGCCGAGCGCTGCAAGGCCGGCCTTTCGATCAAGGCGGGCGTGCCGACCTCGGAAGCCACCGCGGCGCTCGCCCGCGAGCTGGGCCTGCCGCTGACCACGCTGGACGAGGCCAAGGGCATCGACCTGACCATCGACGGCGCCGACGAGATCGGCCCCGGCCTGGCCCTGATCAAGGGCGGCGGCGCGGCCCTGCTGCGCGAAAAGCTGGTCTGGGAGGCGTCGAGCCGCTGCGTGGTCATCGCCGACGCGGCCAAGCGGGTGCCGGTGCTGGGCAAGTTCGCCCTGCCCATCGAGGTCGTCGCCTTCGGCCACCGCAAGACCGCCAACCGCATCTACGACGTGCTCATCGACCACGAGATCGAGATCGCGCCGCGCCTGCGCCAGAAGGACGGCGCCCCGGTGCTCACCGACGGCGGCAACCTGATCTACGACGCCGCCTGCGGGGCGATCCACAACCCGGCGGCCTTGGCGCACGACCTGAAGGCGGTGACGGGCGTAGTGGACCACGGCCTGTTCCTCGACCTGGCGGACGAGGCGATCGTGGGAATCGACGGGGGCGTGGAGCGGGTGCTGCCGTAGTCCCGAGCAGTTCAGCCGTTCGTTGGGTTCGGCTTGCTGAAGTTAGGCAGCCACCACCAGTTCAGAGGCGAGGCAAGCGCTGCCGCCGCTCCAATTCCAACGGAAGCCGCAAACAGCAAACCAATGCTATCGATGCTCAGCATCTCGGGCCGCTTGTATTGGTGACGATCGCTAGCGAAAAGACCGTGCCCACGAAACAGGTTGCTCCAACCCACCGTCGCCAGAATGTGGTGCGACGAAGATCGAGCCAGATCACATATCCCCACGTGATCCACAGCATTCCGAATAGTCCAAACCCGCCAATGTGTGCGGGCGTCCAAGAGGTCATTGGCCTCATCGGCTCGCTGAGAGCGAGAAGCGCGCTGAGGCCCGACAAGTAGATTGCAGCCGCAATCACGACCTTCCACGCGGACAACTGATTCCTGACCTGTGCAGAAGTCTCGCCCATGAGTTGCATTCTAAACCTGCCCGCGGCTTGGGGCTAGAGTCCGAAATTGACTCCTGTCGCCGTTCAGCGCTCGCCTACCGGTGCTTTCCGACGTGGAGGGATGGACCAGGGCCCGACGATGTGGGGGACTTTGATCCACGCGAGCTTCCGATTTCTGGCCCACGACCTGAAGGCGGTGACAGGCGTAGTGGACCACGGCCTGTTCCTCGACATGGCGGACGAGGCGATCGTGGGAATCGACGGGGGCGTGGAGCGGGTGTTGCCCTGACCGAATAGCTCCAATCGGGACGTTCAGGAGGCTCGACCGTTGCCTTGCGGTTGAGTGTTAGGAATCACGATTTCTGTCGCAAACGCTTATCCCATCGCGGTTTGCGCTGCTCCGCCAAGACGCAATTGGACTGACCGCACCCGGATTGGCTACGGTTAAGCTTCAAGAGCGGGGGCACGGGGTTGGGGTACCTGCGGAAATCGCTTCCGGACGTCGGCCAGTCCTGCGCGCCGGCGAGCCCGGAGATCGACCTGAGCCTGCCGGCCGGAACGCTGGAGCAGCTGGTCGATCTGCAGCAGCGACTCGGCGATGTCTTTCAGCTCGCCACCCGAGGCTGCCCGGAGGACACCCTCATCGTCGCCTGCCCGGACGCGGCGCGTGACGTCCTGTCGACGCACCACGCTGACTATTCGCCGCACATGCTCCAGGGCAGCATGGGGCTGGTGCTCGGGCGCGGGCTGCTCATCTCCGACGGCGAGGTCTGGAAGTCCCAGCGCAAGCTCATGCAGCGTCACTTTCACGGCGACGCCATGGAAGGGCTGCTCGGCGCGGTCTCGGCGTGCAACGCCAGATCGCTCAGGTGGATCGCCGCCCGCCAGGGCGACGTGGTTGAACTGACTCAAGTCCTGCTGGCCCTCAGCGTCGACTTCAACTTCACCACCCTTTTCGGCGCCGATGCTCCGGCCATGCTGGACCGCGTTGGCGCGGCGTTTCTCGACCGGCTGACGACGCCGACACAGGAGGACTTGCGAGCCAAGATCGTGTTCCTGCGCGATGTCCGCCGCGTCCGTACGGCGCTCGCCGGGCTGCTGGCGGAGCGGCGCGAGGCCGGCGTCGCGGGGGTCGACCTGCTCGGGGCCTTCATCAGGGCGCACGGCCGCGACGGCCGGTCCATGCCCGACGAACTGATCATCGACGAAGTGATCAACATCTTCACCGCCGGACACGCCACCGTGGCCAGCGCGCTGAAATCGGTCTGGCACCTGATCGTGCGTCGTCCGCCGGTGATGGCCGCGATCCGTGAGGAAGCCCGGCGCAGCCTCGACGCGATGCGGTCCGCCGCCGACCAGGTTGCGGCCCTGCCTTACACGGTGATGTGCATTCGTGAGGCCATGCGCCTCTATCCGCCGGTCTGGATCATCACCCACCAGGCCACCCGTGAGACCCGCGTCGGCGGACGACGGGTTCCAGCGGGATCGAATGTCTTTGTGTCCCCCTATCTCATCCATCGCCGCCCCGACGTCTGGCCCTCGCCCGACCGCTTCGACCCCGAACGCTTCGCCCCGGCCGCGGTGGCCACGCGCCACAGCCACGCCTATCTGCCGTTCTCGGTCGGTCCGCGAAACTGCATCGGCGACCAGCTCAGCCTGGGTGAAATGGCGCTGCACCTGGCCTCGACCCTGAATGCGTTCGACGTCGTGCCTGTGAGTGGCGAGGCAGGAGACTTCGGGGCGGGGTTCCTGCTCCGCCATGGAGCGCCGATGCATGTGCGCTTCGAGCGCCGGGCCGACGCCTCTTGATCGCCGGGACCCTGCCATGCGCCCTGGAAGCCCTGGGCGGGGCCGGGGCAATCACCTTCATCGACAGTCACGGCCGCGACCAGGTCATCCCGTACGCGGCCCTGCGCCAGCGCGCCGTGCATCTGCTCGGCCATCTGCAGCGCGCCGGGGTGCAGCCAGGCGATGAACTGGTCATCTGCCTGTCAAACCCGTTGGGTTTCGTCGACGTGCTCTGGGCCTGCCTTTTCGGGGGGATCATTCCCGTGCCGCTCGCGGTCGGCAACGCCCGGGAGCACCGGCACAAGGTCCTGCGCGTGCTTGCCACCCTTGTGCGCCCGGTCCTCTTCACCGAGCGCGCTCACCTCGGGCGGCTGGAGTCCTATGCCGCGGAATCCGGCATGGACATTGGCGTGGCGCAGGGACGCTTGCTGCTGATCGAAGACGTCGCCGCGACGGGAGGGCCGGGCGAGGTTCGCGCCGCCGGCCCCGACGATCTGGCGCTGATCCAGTTCTCCTCCGGATCGACGGGCGACCCCAAGGGCGTGCCGCTCACGCACCGCAAGATCCTCGCGACCATCGGCGCGATCCGGGATGGCGGACGGCTGACACAGGCGGACTCCACGCTCAGCTGGATGCCCCTGACCCACGACATGGGTCTGATCGGCCTGCACTTGCTGCCGATCGTGCTGGGCATGTCCCACGCCATCATGCCGCCGGAGCTGTTTGCGCGACGGCCGGTGGTCTGGCTGGAGAAGGCCAGCGCCCTGCGGGCCACCGTCCTGGCGTCGCCGAACTTCGGCTACGCCCACCTGTTGAAGGCGCTCTCCCGCGCTGGCGGCGGCGTCTTTGATCTGTCCTGTGTCCGCCTGATCTTCAACGGCGCCGAGCCCATTTCCCCGGCGCTGTGTGACGCCTTCAGCCGGGCGCTCGCGCCCCATGGCCTGGCCGCCAACACGACCTTTCCCGCCTATGGCCTGGCCGAGGCGGCGTTGGCGGTGGCCTTTCCACGTCCGGGCGAGCCGCTGCAGGTCCATGGCGTCGACCGGGGCAGCCTGTCGGTCGGCGACCCCCTGGTCGCGCGCCCGGCCGGTGCGGCCGGCGGTCTGGCGCTGGTCAGCGTAGGCGCGCCTGTGGCCTGCTGCGGCGTGCGCGTCGCGGGCGCGGGCGACGCGCCTCTCGCGGCCGGCCACGTCGGCCATGTTCAGATCCGCGGCGAGACCGTGATGGAGGCCTACTACGGAGACACCAGGCCTGACCGCGACGGGTTCACGAAGGACGGCTGGTTCGACACCGGCGACCTGGGCGCGTTTGTCGACGCCGACAATCTGGTGATCGTCGGCCGCGCCAAGGACACCATCATCGTCATGGGCCAGAACCTCCACGCCCACGACCTTGAGCGGCTCTGCGACGGGATCGAGGCGCTGGGTCCGGGCAAGGTCGTTTGCGTCGGGGCGCGGGATCCCGACGGCGGAGCCGAGATGCTCATCGCCTTCGTGCAGTATCGCGGACCGCTCGCGGACTTTCTGCCGCTCGCCGATCAGGTCGCCCGCGCCATCGGGGCCGCCGCAGCCCTCGATGTGCGCCACGTCGTGCCGGTCGCGTCCTTTCCCCGGACGACCAGCGGCAAGGTGCAGCGCTTCGCGCTTCGGGACGGATTCGAAGCGGGCGCCTATGACGCGTTGGTCGCGGATCTGAGGGTGCTGCGCCAGTCGGCGGGACGCGACCCCTTCACCCTCACGGAGACCGAGCAGTTCCTGAAGGAGGTCTGCGCCCTGGCGCTGGATGATTTCACCTTCGGTGTGGACGACGACATCATCGACTACGGCGCAGACTCCCTGGCGCTGGCGTCGATCCTCGCGGCGATCGACGAGCGCTTTCCCGGTGTGCTCCAGGTTGAGGACCTGCTCGATGCCTCAACCATCACGGCCGTGGCCGCCTTCATCGACGCACGGGTCGCGGCGGCCGCGACGACGGGCGCCTAGCGATAGAAGGCGGGTGCGGCCTGCCGCCGCCGCCGGCTCCAGAGCCAGTCGGCCGGGTTGGCCGCAATCGAGTCCTGCAGCGCCGCCGCATAGGCCTCTACCAGATTACACGCGGCCGGGTCGTAGGGCGGCTCTCCCAGCAGCTGGAACGTCACTTCGTATCGCCCCCGCGCGACCCGCCGCCGGGCGGCGAACACCACCGGATAGCGCCACAGCAGGGCGATCTGCTCGAAGCTCGACCGGAACTCGGTCTCGCCGCCCAGGAAGGCCGCCGAACGGCTGGGCTCGCCGCCGGCGGGCTTTTCATCGGGCGTGATGACGATGGCGCGCAGGGTCCGGCGACCTTCGATGATCGTCTGCTTCGCTTCAGCGGGCGTGAACAGCCGCGCGCCAAATCGCGTCCGCATGGCCAGCAGGAAGGCCGCCAGCCGCGGCCCGTGCGGCGGCTTGTAGGCGCACTGGACCTCGAACGGCAGCTGGCTGCTGCACGACAGCAGCACCCACTCCCAGTTCGCCTGATGCGACCCCAGGACGATGATCGACTGGCCGGCCTCGCGGAAGCGGTCGAGCAGCTCGGGATTGGTTATCTTCACGCGGGCGTCGAGGGACGCGCGGGGGATCGACAGGGCCTTGAAGGTCTCCGCGACGACGTCGATCAGGTTTCGCACCGCCGCGTGCGCCAGTCGCCTGCGGGCTTTCGGATCCAGGCCGGGGAAGGCGGCTGCGAGATTGTCCTGGATGGTGCGGAACCGCCGGGGCGCGACGACGGGGCCGAGGACGGCGGCGAGACTGGCCAGGCCGTGCAGGACCGGCAAGGGGAGGCGGGTCAGAAGCGACAGCCATGCCGGAACCGCCGGATCACCCGGCTTGGCGAGCGCGGCATTTTCGTCCTTGCGCTCTGGCTCCACTGGCGGCGGCCCCCCGGCTGGAAAACCTACAGGCTCGGGCTCAAGCTCGCCAGCTTGCTGACCAGACCGCGCATGCCCCGCTTCCACAATCGTCCTGCAATGACTACCTGAAGCTCCGCACGCTGGAGCTTCGACCATGACCGCCACCTACGACTACGACCTCTTCGTCATCGGCGCCGGGTCCGGCGGGGTGCGCGCGGCGCGGCTGGCGGCGCTGGGCGGGCAGCGGGTGGCGGTGGCGGAAGAGTTCCGGGTCGGCGGCACCTGCGTGGTGCGCGGCTGCGTGCCCAAGAAGTTCATGGTCTATGCGTCCGAGATGTCGGCCGCCTTCAAGATCGCCGAGGGCTACGGCTGGTCGTTCGCATCAAACCCCACCTTCGACTGGAAGACCTTCATCACCGCCAAGGACGTCGAGATCGCGCGCCTGTCGGGCATCTACGCCGCCAACCTGGCCAAGGCCGGCGCCGACCTGATCCACGGGCGGGCGATCCTGAAGGACGCCCACACCATCGAGATCCCCGAGAAGGGCCTGACGGTCACCGCCGACAAGATCCTGATCGCCACCGGCGGGCGGCCCTGGAAGCCGTCGGAGGCCGAACTGCCCGGCATCGAGCACGCCATCACTTCGGAGGAAGCCTTCCACCTGGACGACCTGCCCAAGCGGGTGCTGGTGGCGGGCGGCGGCTATATCGCGGTCGAGTTCGCCGGCATCTTCGCCGGCATGGGCTCGGAGGTGACGCTGCTCTACCGCGGCCCCAACATCCTGCGCGGCTTCGACGACGACGTGCGCGCGCACCTGGCCGGCGAGCTGGAGAAGAAGGGCGTGCGCGTCATCCTCGCGGCCCAGCACACCGCCATCGACAAGACCGCCACGGGCCTGCTCAACAAACTCGATAATGGCATCGAGTGCGAGACCGACGTGGTCATGTTCGCCACCGGCCGCGCGCCCTATGTCGCGGGCCTGGGGCTGGAAAACGCCGGGGTGAAGCTGAACGCCAGGGGCGCCATCGAGGTCGACGCGTTCTCGAAGACCAGCGCCGACAACATCTGGGCCGTGGGCGACGTCACCGACCGCATCAACCTGACCCCGGTCGCCATCCGCGAGGCCGTCGCCTTCAACGAGACGGTGTTCCACAACAACCCCACCAGCTTCGACCACGACCTGGTGCCCTCCGCCGTGTTCAGCCAGCCGCCGGTGGGCGTGGTTGGCCTGAGCGAGAGCGAGGCGCGCAAGTCGGTGGGCAAGGTCGACATCTACCTGACCCGCTTCCGGCCGATGAAGTATGCCTTCACCGGTTCCGATGAGCGCATGCTGATGAAGTTGGTGGTCTGTCAGGCGACGGACCAGATCCTGGGCGTCCACATCGTCGGCCCGGACGCGCCGGAGATGATCCAGCTGGCCGCCATTTCGGTGAAGGCGGGGATCACCAAGAAGCAGTGGGACCTGACCTGCGCGCTTCACCCCACGGCGGCCGAGGAGCTGGTCACCATGCGCGACAAATACATCGAGCCGGAGCTGCAGGCGGCGGAGTAACGCACAGCCTGTGGATATTTGCGGCGCCGCACCATAAACTGGTCTCCATAGAGGTTGAGACCATGACGACACGCTGGACGCCCCAATCCTGGCGGGACTTTCCCGCCCAGCACATCCCGTCCGACTACCCGGACGTGGGCGCGCTTGCGCGGGTCGAGGGCGAGCTGCGCCGCCAGCCGCCGCTTGTGTTCGCGGGTGAAGCACGGCGTCTGACCGAGCTGCTGGGCACGGTCGCCCAGGGCAAGGCCTTCCTGCTGCAGGGCGGCGACTGCGCCGAGAGCTTCAAGGAATTCAGCGCCGACAACATCCGCGACCTGTTCCGCCTGATCCTGCAGATGGCGGTGGTCCTGACCTTCGCCGGCGGCGCGCCGGTGGTGAAGGTGGGGCGTCTGGCCGGCCAGTTCGCCAAGCCGCGCTCTTCGGCGCTGGAAGAAGTCGACGGCGTCGAGCTGCCCAGCTACCGGGGCGACATCATCAACGCCATGGAGTTCGAACCGGGCGCTCGGGCGCCGGATCCCGAGCGCCTGCTGAAGGCCTACCACCAGGCGTCCTCGACCCTGAACCTGCTGCGCGCCTTCGCCGGCGGCGGTTACGCCGACCTCTACAACGTGCACCGCTGGACGCTCGGCTTCGTCGCCGACAGCCCCCAGGGCGCACGCTACAGGGAACTGGCCGACAAGATCTCCGAGACCCTGGAGTTCATGACCGCCATCGGCCTGACGCCCGACCGCCAGCCGGAAATCCACCGCGTCGAGGTCTTCACCAGCCACGAAGCCCTGCTGCTGAACTACGAAGAGGCCCTGACCCGCGTCGATTCCACCACCGGCGACTGGTACGACACCTCGGCCCACATGCTGTGGATCGGCGAGCGCACCCGCCAGCTGGACGGCGCCCATGTCGAATATGCGCGCGGCGTGAAGAACCCCATCGGGGTCAAGGTCGGGCCGTCGGTCGAGCCCGATGAGCTGATCCGCCTGATCGACGCCCTGAACCCCACCAACATCCCCGGCCGCCTGACCCTGATCGGGCGCTATGGCTCCGACAAGATCTCCGAGCGCTTCCCGCGCCTGGCGGCGGCGACGGCGCGCGAGGGCCGGGCGGTGGTCTGGTCCATCGACCCGATGCACGGCAACACGATCAAGGCCGCCAACGGCTACAAGACCCGGCCCTTCGACCGCATCCTGTCGGAGGTGAAGTCCTTCGTGGAGATATCTCACGCCGAGGGCGTCCACCCCGGCGGCGTGCATTTCGAGATGACCGGCCAGGACGTCACCGAATGCGTCGGCGGCGCCCATGCCGTCAGCGAAGACGACCTGGCCCACCGCTACCACACCCACTGCGACCCGCGCCTGAACGCCGACCAGGCGCTGGAGCTGGCCTTCCTGGTGGCGGAAAAGCTCAAGGCCGAGAAGAACGCGCCGCGCAAGACGGCGGCGAACGGCTAGGACGCGGTCAGCATCGCGATGGCGCCGGGCGCTGCGGCGAGAGCGCCGACGAGGGCCAGCAGCCCGAAATACTTCAGGCCGACCTTGCGGCCGCTTGGCCGGATGAAAAAGAAGTAGAGGATCAGCCACACGATGGTCGGCAGGAACAGGGCGGCGCCGATGAGCATGCCGACCACCTGGCCGTAGAAATACCCCAGGCTCTCTGCCGTGCCGTCAGGTGCGACGGCCCTCTGCTTGAGAGCGGTCATCAGGTTCATCAACACGACGACGGCGCCGCCGATGAGCAGCGGCGTGCGCGTTCGCCACGGACTGACTGGCGCGGCGGCGGACTGATCACTCATGGTTTCCCCCCGGAAAGGCAATCGACCGCGCCGAGCCTAGCACGCGCTTCGTCAGACGCTACCGCTGAGGATGAACCGCGCCGCCCGCTCGCCCTCGGGGTCGCCGGCCAGGCCGAACTCGCGGTTGATGCTGCGGTGGGTCTCGCCGGGGGCCGACACCACCTCGCCCCAGCCGCCGGCGGTGCGCAGGGCGTTGGCCAGGCCGTATGACTGATCGCGCGCGTCCTCGCGGCTCTCGACGTAGAAGATCAGGAACGGCGGATAGGCGCGGCCCGGCTTGACCAGCAGGGTGGGGGACAGGCCCGCCGGGTCCGCACTGAAGGCCAGGTCGTACATCTCGTCCAGGCGCCGGCCGATGAAGCCGGGCCGCTGCGGCTGGGCCATCTGCTTGACGGCGTCATAGCCCGCCCCGTCGATGGGGATGACCCCGGCGAGGTCGGCCGGCGCCCTGCCATGGGCGCCGAGGTAGACGGGATCGACACCCACCAGGGCCACCAGATGGGCGCCGGCGGAATGGCCGGCGATGAACAGCCGTCGCGGATCGCCGCCGTGCTCCGCGCCGTGCGCCAGCATCCAGGCGACGGCGGCGGCCACGTCCTGGGCGCATTCGCGGGCGGTGACGTCGGGCGTCAGGCGATAGTTGGTCGAGGCGAACAAAAGGCCGTGGCGTTCGGCGTAGTCGGGCAGGGCGCTGACCATGCGCTTGTCGCCGATGTTCCAGCCGCCGCCGTGGACGAACAGCAGCATGGGCGCGCCGGACAATCCGGGCCGCGCGTAGATATCCAGCCTTTGGCGCGCGTCGCCGCCGTAGGCGATCTCGCGCGGCGCCGGGGCCGCGGCTCCCGTCAGCAGCGGCGCGGCCATCAGGCCCATCGCCGCCCCCAGGGCGTTCCGCCGGGTGGTGTCGCTCATGGCGTGTCCCTCATGTCGCGCCGTCGCGAAACTTTACACGATCAGCGTTCCGCGATCCGTCGCCCCTTGCGCAGCGGGGGTCGGGTCGCCAGTTTCCCCGACCCCAAGACTCGAGACCCATGTCCCAGGCGACCGCCCTCTCCGACAAGACACCGCGCCTGCGCGCTCCGCAGGGGCTGGGCGAGCTGTTGTCGCTGGCCTGGCCGGTGATCCTGTCGCGCCTGGGCATCATGACCATGGGCCTGACCGACGCCATCGTGGTGGGGCGCTACTCCGCCGAGGAGCTGGGCTTCCATGCGCTGGCCTGGGCGCCGACCTCCATCGTCCTGACCACCGCCGTGGGCCTGCTCATGGGCGTCCAGGTGATGACCGCGCGCCACCTCGGCGAGGGCCGGCCGGAAGCCACCGGCGGCGTGCTGCGGCGCGGGCTGGTCTACGCCTTCTGGATCGGGGTGGTATCGGTGCTGCTGCTGGCCTTCGCCGGGCCGTCGTTCCTGCGCCTCGATCTCTTCGGCATCGAGCCGGGCCTGGCGGGCGGGGCCGGCCGCGCGTTGCAGGTCTTTGCGCTCAGCCTGCCGCTCTATCTGTTCGCCGTCGTGGGCCAGTTCTTCCTCGAGGCCCTGTCGCGGCCCAAGGCCAGCATGATCGCCATCTGGGTCGCCAACGGCGTGAACCTGGCGGTGAACCTGTGGCTGGTGCCGGGCGATTCCGGCCTGCCGGTGGCAGGCGCGGTGGCCTCGGCCTGGGCGACCTTCGCCGCGCGCGGCGCGCTGGTGGTCTTCCTCGCGGTCTACATCCTGCGCATGGCCGACGTCCGCGCGCTGGGCCTGTTCAACAAGCCCATCGACGGGCCCGAGGCGGCGCGCGAGCAGTTCGGCGTCGGCCTGGGCTCGGGCGTCTCCTACTTCATCGAGGTCGGCGCCTTCGCCGCCATGACCTTCATCGCCGCCCAGCTCGGCGCGGTGCCGGTGGCGGCCTGGGCGGTGGTGCTGAACATCTCGGCGATCATCTTCATGGGACCGCTGGGCCTGTCGGCGGCCACCGGCGTGCTGGTCGGCCGGGCCTACGGCGCGGGCGATCGCGCGGGCGTGGTCCGCTCGGGCCTGCTGGGCCTGGGCGTCGCGGCGGTGATGATGCTGCTGGTCTGCCTGGTAGTGGGTCTGGGCGCGCGGCCGATCGCGGCCTTCTACTCCCACGACCCGGCGCTGCTGGCCCTGGCCGTGCCGGCGCTCTACCTGTCGTGCCTGTTCTTCCTCGCCGACGGCCTGCAGGTCGTCGCCGCCCAGGCGCTGCGGGCGCGGTCAGACGTGCTGCTCCCCACCGTCTGCCACTTCATCAGCTACGGCCTGATCATGCTGCCGCTCGGCTGGGTCTTCGCCCACCCGGTTGGTCTGGGCGTGGACGGCATCATCTGGGCGGTGATCATCGCCAGCCTGGTGTCGGCGCTGCTGTTGACCGGCCGCTTCCTCCAGTTGGCGAAGCGGCCGGTCCCAGCCCCGGAGTGATGGGCGCCTAGTCGGCCCCGAAGAGCCAGCCGATTTCCCGGTCCGGCTCCTCGTAGACCCACCACGGCTCGTGCGCCTGCTCGATGTGCCGGCGCAGCTCCCACGAGGTGCGGCCCACGTGCACGCCCATCTGCCGCAGCTCCGCCAGGATCTTCGAGCGCAGGGGCTCGCGGACCTCGACGTTGCGGACGCCCCGGGCCTCCGTCAGCGACCAGCCGTGCATCGGGTCACGGCTGAGCTCGACGGCGACCGGGTGCGGGCCGACCCACTCGTAGATGGCTGCATCGCCGCGGGCGACCGAGGCGATGCGCGTGCGCAGGCAGTTGTGGAACCGCGCCGCCGCTTCCCGGATCGCCGCCTTGGTGGTCAGGGGGCGCAGCCGTTCGCTGCCCGGGAAGGGCGGCGGCGGCAGTTCGGGCAGCAGGTCGTCCTCGGCCATGTCGAACAGGTCCCGCGCCTTGCGGGCGCCCGCCCAACGCACCGCCGCGGCGCCGGCCGCCTCCTGGCCAAAGCGCGACTGCACCAGGCCGTAGAGCTCGGCCAGCAGCCGCGCTTGGTGCACCGTCAGGCCGAAGCCGCCGACCCGCGCCGCGATCAGGGGCGCGGGCAGGGCGGCCAGGGCGCGCACCTGTTCGGGGGTGATCACCTCGGCGTGGCGGACGTCCTTGGCGCCCTGGGCCAGGACGAACAGCAGACGGTCGTAGTCCTCGGCCGACCAGGCGGTCTCGCCCAGGCGCCCGAGCGCCCGGCGCAGGCCGTCCGGCGCGTCCGGCACGCCGTAGGCCACCGCCTCCTTCAGCGACACCGTCAGCAGATAGGCCGGGGTGATCGACACGGGGCCGTCGCCGGCCCGCGCGATGGCGATGCAGACGAGGTGGCGCCGCTCGGCGGGGGCCGTGATGAACTCCGTGTGCGGCGCGGGCCACAGGCCGGCGACCCGCGCGGCGAACTGGCCGGCGAGGTGCTGCAGCAGGGGCGTGGCGTCGCCGACGGGCGGCGGGCGGGTCCGGGGTTGGATCCAGGCAAACATGGTCGTGTCCTTGGGCGCCGCGCCCGAGGACACGGCGGCTCAGCTGTGGGTGACTAACAGTCCGCGCAGGCCGAGCAGGGAGCCGCCGGGCGCGCACGGCCGATCGCATTCGCGTCGGCTTGTGATGTGGGTCGCGCCGGGGTTCATCCGGTGTCTCCGGTTTCGAGGGAGCGGCGATATGTCAGGCGTCGCGCCGCTGCGCAACGGCGAAGGTCGGGCGCGGGCCACGCGGCTGCCGGCGAGTGGCGTGAGAGACACAGGCATGGCGGCGGCGCGGACCGGCCCGCGAGGCGGTTGACGCGCTGGCCCGGATCAACGGACGCTTCCGGGATCGGTCTTTGACATTGCGATGATCGCGGCGCGGCTCGCGCAAGAATTTGCTCCCGAAATTTGGCGCTCCCTGTTTTCAGGAACAGGGAGGAACAGGGAGATAACAGGGAGAAACAGGGAGCGTTACGCGCGTAACAGGGAGATAACAGGGAGAAACAGGGAGCGGCGGCCCGACGGGCGT
>CAZRKY010000018.1:0-4913 GCA_964600375.1 uncultured Caulobacteraceae bacterium
GGAAGTTCGTCTTGACCGGCAAGACTTTGATGAGGGGCCAGTGCTTCATCTTGGTCACTCGATCGGAAGGGTCTTGGGACGGGTCGTGCGATACCAGACGGCCAGAAGCACCTGGGTGATGATGACCGCGGTGAACACCGAGGTGAACACGCCGATGGTCAGGGTCCAGGCGAAGCCGCGTACGGGACCGGCCCCGGCGAAGAACATGATCAGCGCAGCCACCAGGGTAGTCAGGTTGGCGTCCAGAATGGTCTCCATGGCGCGCGAGAAGCCCGCGTCCATCGCGACCACGACCGATCTGCCGGCCCGTATCTCGTCACGCATTCGCTCGTAGATGATGACGTTGGCGTCGACGGCCACGGCGAGCGTCAGGATCAGACCCGCGATGCCCGGCAAGGTCAGTGTGGCCTGGGTCACCGACATGGTGGCGATGATAAGCAGTCCGTTGACGCACAGCGCCAGCACCGAGATCCCCCCGAACAGGGCGCCGTAGGCCAGCAGCATGAAGGTGACGATGGCGATGAAGGCGACGAGGGTCGAGATCTTGCCCTTGTCGATCGCGTCCTTGCCCAGCTCGGCGCCGACAGTGCGCTGCTGTTCGACCTTCAGGGGCGCCGGCAGGGCCCCGCCCTCCAGCAGGTTGGCCAGTTCGGTGGCGCTTTCGACCGTGAAGTTGCCGGTGATCTGACCCGAGCCGCCGGTGATGGCGGACTGGATGACCGGGGCGGAGATCACCTTGCCGTCGAGGATGATGGCGAACCGCTTGCCGATGTTGCGGGCGGTCGCGTCGCCGAAGCGCCGCGCGCCATCGCCGTTGAAGCGGAAGTTGATGGAGGGCTGGTTGTTCTGGTCGAAGCCAGGGCTGGCGGCGCTCAGGTTCTCGCCCGAGACCAGCACACGGCGCCGGACAAGCACGTAGGGCTCGTCCGGGCGGCCCGGCTGGGGCAGCAGGATGGATGACGGCGGCACCCGGCCAGCCAGGGCGTCTTCCGGCGAGACGGTCTCATCGACCATCTGGAAGGTCAGCTTGGCGGTCTGGCCGATGACGCGCTTCAGCGCTTCCGGATCGCTCTCACCCGGCGCCTGCAGCACGATGCGGGTGGCCCCCTGTCGGGTGATCTGGATTTCCTTGGTGCCGTCCGGGTCCACCCGCTTGCGGATGATCTCGATCGACTGGCGCACCGCGCGGGTCGCGCGGTTGACCGCGGCGTTGTCAGCGTAAACGAGCACAAGACGGTCCGCGCCTTCGCGGGCCACGGTGAAATCGGGCGTCCCGGACGAAACGTCGGCCAGGCGCGAGACGACCCGCTGGGCCGAGGCGATCTGGGACGGGTCGCTGATGCGGACGAAGATCTTGCCGCCTTGCTGGCCTGGCTGGCCGGCGATCTGCTCGGCCTTCAGCGCATTGCGGATGTCCTCGACGGTGTTGGTCGCCTGTTCCCGCGACAGCGCCGCGATGTCGACTTCCAGCAGCAGGTACGAACCGCCCTGCAGGTCGAGGCCCAGGTTCAGGGTCTTGCTCGGCATCCAGCCCGGCAGCGCGGCGCGCTGGGCGGGCGACAGCAGGTTGGGCAGGGCGAACAGAACGCCCAGCACCACCGACAGGATGACGATCCCGATTTTCCAGCGCGACAGCTGAAGCATGAAAGTTGGCTCAGGCCTTCTTGGCGGACTTGTCGGCGACGCGGGCGGGCTCGCCCTTGACGCGGACCTCAGCGATCATCGCCTTGACCACCGGAACCGCCACACCCTGCGAAATCTCGACCATGGCTTCAGCGTCCTCGACGCGGGTGACCTTGCCGACCATGCCGTTGGACAGGACCACGGAGTCGCCGCGCTTCATGTTGGCGATCATGGTCTGATGCTCCTTCATCCGCTTCTGCTGCGGGCGGATCATCAGGAAGTAGAAGAGCACGAAGATGAGGAGGAAGGGTGCAAGCTGCATCACCATCCCCATCGTGCCGCCTTCGGCGCCAGTGGGCATCGAGAAGTCTCCGGGAGATCGGTCGCGCGGACCGGTTCAAAATCAGGCGCGGAACCTATGTCCTGCCCGCCCGCATTGCAACGCGCCCAAGGCCTAATTGTGCAGCCAGGGTTGAATTGGGCCCGGGGGCCGGATCAACGCAGGATCGGCAATGGATCGACCGGCGACGCCTTCTCGCGGGGGTTGGGTGCGAAGCGGATTTCGAAGTGCAGCTGGGGCTGAGAAACGCCGCCCGAGGTTCCCACAGCGCCGATGACCTGGCCCTGGGTGACCTGGTCGCGCATGCGCACGTCGATGCGGGACATGTAGCCGTAGGCCGTTACCCAGCCGTCGGCGTGCTTAATCAGAACCATGTTGCCGAACGCCGCGATGACTGACCCGGCGTAGACTACCTCTCCGGCCGCGGCCGCCTTCACCGGCGCACCCTCGGCGGCTCCGATGTTGATGCCGTCGTTGCGCAGGCTGGTGCCCATGGCGCCGAAGCGCGCCAGGATCTCTCCCCGGACCGGCCAGATGAAGCGCCCCCGGCCGCTGGCGTTGATGCTGGCGGAGGTTGGCGGCGGAGCCGCAGTCGGCATGGGCGAGGCCGGCGCTGGACCCGGGGTGGCCCGGGCGGGCGCGGGCCCGCCGCGCATGGCGGCCGGCGCAGGCCCGGTGGCGTAAGGATCCGGCCCACCGTCGCGCGCGCTAGGCGGCAGGGTCAGGGGCTTGCCGGCGGTGATCGAGCCGCGAGGCTCAAGGCCATTCAGCTCGATCAGCGTCTGGGCCCGGACGCCGAAGCGACGGCCGATGCCCGCAACCGTGTCGCCGGGCTGGACGATGTACTGGTAGGTTGAACCTGTCGCAGCCGGCCGTGCAGCAGCCGCCGCGTCAGCGGGCGGGGTCTGGTAACGGGGGTCCTGTCCCGGTTGCGGCCGCGGCTCGGGGGGCCGGGCTTCGGGCGGTCGGGGCTCGGGCGGGCGACGCGTCGGCGCGGCGGGCCCGGCGATGTTGCGGCGCTCAGGCGCGGGAGCGTCGGCCGGGGGCGGCAGCTCCTCAGTGATAATGGCTTCACGGCGCATGATTTGCGCGGTCGGCTCCGACTGCGCCGCGGCGGCCGGCGTGACCGGGGCGCGGGCGCCGTCCGGACCTTCGGCCCCCGGCAGCAGATCCTCGATGCGCGTGGCGTAACGGGGCTTGGCCATGGTCACATCTACCGACTGGCAGCCGGCCACGGGCACGGCCAAGGCCAGGCTCAGGAGAATCCAGGTCCGGGTCGCCATGCTTCCCCCTCGTCGATCAGTGGAACCGTCAGATGACCGCCCGAAAGCGGAGAAAACGTGGCCGACAGCGGTGTTCTGCGCCGCTTGTGGTCAAGGCGGCAGTCCGGGCCATGATGGTTGCTGAAAGGTTAAGCGTCTCTTGCCGCGCCGGCCAGCAGCGGCACGAAGCGGACATCGCACAGCGTCTCGCGGCGGAAGCCGCCGTGGTTGTCGCCGGTGTATTTCAGCAGGGTCTGGACCGGCCCGGCGCCGACGGGGGCGATCAGGATGCCACCGGGCTTCAACTGGGCCAGCAGCGCGGTCGGTTCGACGGGCGCGGCGGCGGTGACGATGATGCGATCGAAGGGCGCCTGCTCGGGCCAGCCCTCCCCGCCGTCGCCGAAGCGGGTGATGACATTGTCGATGTGCAGCGCCTCAAGGCGCCGCTTGGCCTCGATCAACAAGGCCTTGTAGCGCTCGACGGAATAGACGTAGCGGGCCAGCGGGCTGAGCACCGCGGCCTGGTAGCCGGACCCGGTGCCGATCTCCAGCACCCGGTGACGCGGCTGGACCTCCAGCGCCTGGGTCATGAGGCCGACGATGTAGGGCTGGCTGATGGTCTGGCCGCAGTCGATGGGCAGGGCCTTGTCGTCCCAGCTCTGTTCCTTGAACAGGTCGGAGACGAACAGCTCGCGCGGCGTCTGCTCGATGGCGTTGAGCACCTTGGGATCGGTGATCCCCTGCGAGCGGAGGGCCAGGATCAGCCGGCCCATGCGGTCGCGCGCAGAAAGCTGGTCGCTGGACTGGGTCACGCCGGCTCGCGCAGCTTGGGGGGAGCGCCGCCCAGAACGCCCTTGAGCGCATGGACGGTCTCCAGGTGGGTCAGGTCGATGTGTAGCGGCGTCACCGAGATGCGGCCTTCGATGATGGCGCGAAGGTCGGTGCCTTCCGGCGGGTTCTGGCGGCCGCCGCGGAAGCCCATCCAGTAGTAGTGGCGCCCGCGCAGGTCGGTGCGGCGCTCGGCGTGCACCTGGGCGGCGTCGCGGAAGCCCTGGACGGTGACCTCCACCCCGGTCACCGCCTCCGGGGCGACATCGGGGAAGTTGAGGTTGATCACGACCCCATCGGGCCAGGGGGCCTCGCACAGGCGCTGAAGGATTCCCGGCGCGTAGGTGATCGAGGTCTCGTAAGGCGCGACCACGTCGTCGTGGTAGCGGTACAGCGCCTGCGAAAGCGCGACCGAGCGGATGCCCATGGCCATGCCCTGCAGCGCCCCGGCGACGGTGCCGGAATAGGTGACGTCCTCGCCCAGATTGGCGCCACGGTTGACGCCCGACAGGATCAGGTCCGGTGGCGCGTCCATCAGGTCGTTGACGGCGATGATCACGCAGTCGGTCGGCGTGCCGGTGACCGCGAAGCGCCGGTCGGTGAAACGGGTGACGCGCAGCGGATTGGTGAGGGTGATCCCCCGCCCTGCCCCCGACTGCTCGAGCTCGGGCGCGCAGACCCAGACGTCTTCGGACAGGGTGCGCGCGATCGCTTCCAGGGCGACAAGCCCCTCGGCCGCGATGCCGTCGTCGTTGGTAAGGAGGATCCTCATGCGCGCTCGATGTGGGTCAGGCCGCCCATATAGGGCTGCAGCACGGCCGGCACAGCGTGATCACGCTGACGGCGCCCGCCTCCGCGCC
>CAZRKY010000018.1:4923-21346 GCA_964600375.1 uncultured Caulobacteraceae bacterium
GGACCTCGGGGATGGCGATCCGCCCGCCCTCGTCCTGATAATTCTCCATGATCGCGACAAGCGTGCGGCCGACAGCCAGGCCCGAACCGTTGAGGGTGTGGACGAACCGCCCGCCCTTCTCGCCGGCCTTGCGCGAGCGCGCATCCATGCGCCGGGCCTGGAAGTCGCCGCAGTTCGAGCACGAGCTGATCTCGCGGTAGGTGTTCTGGGACGGCAGCCAGACCTCAAGGTCGAAGGTCTTGCGCGCCGTGAAGCCCATGTCGCCCTTGCACAGCAGCATCCGGCGGTATGGCAGCTCCAGCTTCTCCAGCACCGCCTCGGCGCAGGTGACCATGCGCTCGTGCTCAGCGTCGGACTGCTCGGGCGTGGTGATCGACACCAGCTCAACCTTGTAGAACTGGTGCTGGCGGATCATGCCGCGGGTGTCGCGCCCTGCCGACCCGGCCTCAGCGCGGAAGCAGGCGGTGAGCGCCGTTAGGCGCAGGGGCAGTTCTTCCTCGGCGACGATCTGCTCGCGCACGAGATTGGTCAGGGACACCTCGGCGGTGGGGATGAGGTAGTGCGCTGCGGTGGTCTTGAAGAGGTCTTCCTCGAACTTCGGCAGCTGGCCGGTGCCGTAGAGCGCCTGGTCGCGGACCAGCACCGGCGGGTTCACCTCGGTGTAGCCGTGCTCGCCGGTCTGCAGGTCCAGCATGAACTGGCCGATGGCGCGTTCCAGCCGCGCCAGCTGGCCCTTCAGCACCACGAAGCGGCTGCCCGACATGCGCGCGGCGGCCTCGAAGTCCATCAGGCCCAGCGCCTCGCCGAGGTCGGCGTGGTCCTTGGGGGCGGCAATGGCGCGAGGCGTTCCCTTGCGGTGCTGCTCGACGTTGCCGTGCTCATCCTCGCCGTCGGGCACGTCGCTGGCGGCGATCTGGGGCAAGGTCTCGAGGTAGCTGCGCAAGGCGGCGCCCGCGCGTTCCTCGGCTTCTCCGGCAGTCGCAATCTCGGCCTTGAGGCTCTCGACCTCGGCCATCAGGCGCTGGGCCTCGGCCTCGTCCTTCTTCGCCTTGGCGGCGCCGATCAGCTTGGAGGACTCGTTGCGCTTCGCCAGAGCCGTCTGGCCTGCGGTCTGGGCGGCCCGTAGTTCGCCGTCCAGCTTGAGGATTTCAGCGACCACGCCCCCAGCGTCGGCGACGCCGCGCGACGACCAGCCGGCGACCCAGACGTCGGGGTTTTCGCGGATGGCTTTGATATCGTGCATGGCGGGCTTCGCGGGACAGGTACGGGGAGAGGCGCCTGTTTAAGGCGCGCCGCGTCCCGGCGAAAGACCTAGAGCGCGCCTTCCGGCGTTGCGTTGTCGTCCTGTGGCCGGCGCAGCTCGATGAGGCGCACGCACCAGATCGACACCTCGTAGAGCAGCACGATCGGAACACACAGCATCAGCATGCTGATGGGATCCGGCGGCGTGACGATGGCGGCCACGATCGCAATGCCGACGATAGCAAAGCGGCGCCCCAGGGCCAGCTGCTTCGAGGACACCATCCCCGACAGGCCCAGCAGCGACAGCACCACCGGCAGCTGGAAGCACAGACCGAAGGCCAGCAGCAGGGTCGTCACCAGGCTGAGATATTCGCTCACCTTGGGCAGCAGCTCGACGCTGACCCCCGGTGCGGTGATCTGCTGGGAAAGGGAGAACCACATCACGAAGGGCAGCATGATGTAGTAGACGAGCGCGCCGCCCATCAGGAACAGGATCGGAGAGGCGAACAGGAACGGCAGGAAGGCGTGCCGTTCTCGCCGGTAAAGACCCGGCGCCACGAAGCGATAGAGCTGGAAGGCGATCACCGGGAAGGCCACCACGATGGCCCCGAACCCCGCCAGCTTCAGCTTGGCGAAAAAGAACTCCAGCGGCGCGGTGAACACCAGGCGGAGGTCCGAGCCTTGCCCGGCTTCGACGTGCTTGAGGTTCATCAGGGCCAGCAACAGGTCGAACGGCCCGTGCTTGCCGCCCGCGGCCTTCTCGGCCGCCAGCAGGTCGCCGGCCACCTGGAACGGGTGGATCAGGAACAGGTAGATCTGCTGTGAGAAGAAGAAGCAGCCGACGAAGGCCAGCATGAAGGCGACGATGCACCAGATCAGCCGCGTGCGCAGCTCGATCAGGTGATCCATCAGAGGCGCGCGGGAGGCCTCGATGTCGGCTTCGTCGGGGTGGACGGCATCGCTCACGGGCGGGCCCCCTTGGTCGGAGCCTTGGGCTTGGCCGGCTTGGCGGGAGCCTTCGCGGCGGGCTTGGCTGGCGCCTTCCTGGCCGGCCCCGTGGCCGGGGCAGCCTTCGGCGGGACGGACTTCGCGGCGGACGCCTTCCTGGGAGCGGCCTTGGCGGGCTTGGCGCCATTGGCCGTCTTGCGCGGCGCCTTCGGTTGGGCGGGGACCGGGGGCTCGATCTCGGCCACGGCGCCCGTACCGGTCCAGTCGGTGCGAATGTCGTTCTCCAGCGCGGTCATGGCCGGGGCGATCTCGTCAGTAAGGGGCTGCATCAGTTGGCCTGAACGCAGTTCCTCGACCTGCTTGCGCAGTTCGTCGAGCTCCGACTGGCGGGCCATTTCATCGAAACTGGCGCGAAACTCGGCCGCCATCCCCCGCAGGCGGTTGATGAAGGCGCCGAGCTTGCGCATCAGCATCGGAAGGTCCTTGGGCCCGATCACCACCAGCGCCAGAATGGCGATGAGGATGTATTCGCCGGCCCCGACTCCAGGCAGCATTCAGGTCGACCTTTCCGGATCGCAAAGGGCCACGCGGCCCCGGCGCATCAGGCCTTTTCTTTGTCTTTTTCGGGCTGGGGCAAGGGCGCCGAATTGGTTTCGGTCGGCGCTTCGTCGCCCTTGAGGCCATCGCGGAAAGCGCGAACGCCCTTGGCCGCGTCGCCCATCAGGCCCGACAGCTTGCCGCGGCCGCCAAACAGCAGCAGCACGATGACGGCCAGAATGACCAGGTGCCAGATACTAAAGCTGCCCATCGGCGCAGTCTCCGAGTTCGCCGCATTGGTCGCGGCGTTTGTCTATTCGCGGCTCATATAGGCGAAAGCCGGGCGCCTAGCCAGCAATGGCGAAACGTCGCGCCCGGAATTCGATCACCAGACCTTCACCCGCTTGTCCGGCGCCAGGTAGAGCGCCTGCCCGGGCTTCACGTCGAACGCGGCGTACCAGGCGTCCTGGTTGCGAACAGTCGCCGCGCGCCAGGGGCCCGGAGAGTGGACATCGGTCAGGACCCGGTTGCGCAGCGACTTCTCGCGATACTTGGATCGGTAGTTTTGCGCCCAGCCCAGGAAGAAGCGCTGGTCGCCCGTGAAGCCTTCGAGAACCGGCGCGGGCTTGCCGCCCAGCGTGGCCTTCCACGCGTCGTAGGCGGTCGCCAGTCCGGCTACGTCGGCGATGTTCTCGCCCAGGGTGAGCGCCCCGTTGAGGTTCAGGTCCGGGAAGGCCTTGTAGGCATTGTACTGGGCCACCAGCGCATCGCCGGCGGCGTTGAAGCGCGCCAGATCCGCTGGCTGCCACCAGTTGTCCAGCTTGCCCACCTCGTCGAACAGGGCGCCGGTGGAGTCGAAGCTGTGGGTGATCTCGTGGCCGATGACGCCGCCGATGGCGCCGTAGTTGACCGCGTCGTCCGCCGCCGGATCGAAGAACGGCGCCTCCAGGATGGCGGCCGGGAACTGGAGCCCGTTCTCAAGCGGCACGTTGAGCGCGTTCACCTGTTGCGGCAGCAAGTACCACTCGTCGTGGTTCACCGGCTTGCCGAGCTTGGCGATGTTACGGCGATACTCGAACAGGCTGGAGCGTTGGAAATTGCCCAACGCATCATCGCGACGCACGTCATAGGCGGAGTAGTCGCGGAAGGCCTTCGGGTAGCCGATTGCGACGGTAAGTGTCTTCAGCTTGGCGTGGGCCCGGGCCTTGGTCTGGGGCGTCATCCAGGTCAGGGCGTCGATGCGCTTGCCGAAGGCCGCGACGATGTTCTTCACCATCACGTCAGCCCGCGCCTTGGAGGAGGCCGGGAAGTGGCGCTCGACGTAGATCTTGCCGACCGCCTCCCCCAGGGCTGCGTTGACGGCGTTCACGCCGCGCTTCCAGCGCGGCTGTTGCTCGGGCGTGCCGTTCAGCTGGGCGCCGTAGAAGGCGAAGTTCTCGTCGGCGAACGCCTTGGACAGGAACGGCGAGGACCGGTCGACGGCGCGTGACGTCAGATAGGCCTTCCAGTCCTCCAGCGAGGCCGACCCCACGAGCGCGGCGATGCCGGTGACGGCTTTCGGTTGCCAGACCACGAAGGTCTGTTGGGCGCCGAGCCCCGCGGAGTCGAAATAGCCGGCCCAGTCGATGCCCGGCGCCTTGGCGGCGAAGTCGGCGCGCGACCAGTGATTGTTCCCCTTGGCGACGTCGTTGGTTTCTTCCTGGGTCGCGTGGGCGCGAGCGATGGCGGTTTCCAGCGCCAGGATGCGTCCGGCCAGGGCGTCTGCATCGGCCACTGAGGCCAGCGTCAGGATCTTGGCGATGTGCGCCTTGTAGGCGGTGCGCATCTCGGCCATGTCGCCGCCGTCGATGTAGAAGGCCCGATCGGGCATGCCGAGGCCGCCCTGGACCAGGTAGGGCGAGTTGGAGATCGGCGTGTTCATGTCCTGCGACACCCACAGGCCAAACAGCCGGTCGGTGTAGTAGTTGGTGGCGTTCAGCAGATCGACGTCGGCTCGCAGGGTCGTGCCGAGGTAGCGGGACAGGGCGGCCTTGTCGGCGAGCGCCGCGATGGCGTCGAGTTCTGGCTTCAGGGGCGCAGCGCCTCGCTGTTCGATTCCCGCCTCGTCCATGAAGGCCGTGTAGAAGTCGCCGATCTTCTTCTGGTAGCCGGCGGCGTTGGTCTTGGCCGCCATCTCCTCGACAATGGCCCGCGTCCGCGCCTCGGCCTTCCCGGTCAGCAGGGTGAAGGTGTTGTAGGCCGACCGGTCGGCAGGAATTTCGGTCGTCTTGACCCAGTTGCCGTTGGCGTAGGCGAAGAAGTCGTCGCCGGGCGCCACGGTCCTGTCCATGCCCGCGATGTCAAAGCCGAAGGTCCCGTAGACGGGCTTGGCCGGTGGCGGCGGAGAAGGCAGGCATCCGGCAAGGCCGGCGGCGCCGGCGGACAGCAGCAGGAAGCGGCGGTTGAGGATCATGGCGGACATGGAGGTTCCTTCGCGATCAGGACGCGCGGACACTAGGCCAAGGCCACGCGTGCTGCTCCTTAAGTAAATGTAATGCGCAGACGAGCCTTACGGCTCCTCGCCACCCACGAAATCCTGATGGAACTCGGGTGTATCCTCGTCATCGCCGTCGTCCATGGACAGCAGGTCGCCGTCTTCGGCTCGGGACGGATCAGGAACCTCGAAGCCGGCCGGCACGCCCATGTCGAGCAGGCCGGCGGCCTTCATCTCGGCGGCGCCCGGCAGATCGCCGAGGTTGGCCAGGGAGAACTGCTCGAGGAACAGGTCGGTCGTGCCGTAGGTGACCGGGCGGCCGGGTGAGCGCCTGCGGCCCCGCAGGCGCACGAAGCCCATCTCCAGCAGAAGGTCGAGCGTGCCGCGGTTCAGAGACACCCCCCTCACCTGCTCGATGTCGGCGCGGGTGACGGGCTGGTGGTAGGCGATGATGGCGAGCGTCTCGAGCGCCGCCTTGGACAGCCGGCGCGGCTCCTCGCGCTCCTCGGTCATCAGCCAGGCGAGATCGGGCGCGGTGCGCAAACGGTAACGCCCGGCGACGGTCTCGAGCTCGACGCCCCGGCCGGCATAGCGGGTGCGGACGGCCTCGACGGCGCGGCCGGCATCGGCGCCCTCCGGCAGGCGGCGCTGGATATCCTCAAGACTCAGCGGGCCGGCGGCGGCGAACAGGAGAGCTTCGACCAGGCGTTCGGTCTCGGCGGGATCGCGGAGGGTGGCGCTCATGACTTCACCATCAGGGCGTCAACTCCAGCGGGAACCCGGTCTCCCGCGAGCGGACGTAGATTTCTTCGAAGGCGTCGAGCTGCTTGGCTTCCAGCAGCCCGTCTTTCACCAGCTCAAGCGACGCCGACAGGGTCGAGGCCACGAACGAGGCGCGGCTGGGACCGCCGGCCGGGTGGGCCTGGGGGGCGACGCCGCCCAGCGGTGTCCAGGCCTTCAATTTCGGAAGCATGTCGCGCAGCCGGTCGCGCGCGTCGTCCAGCGGATAGGCCTCCACCGCCATGGGCGTGTACTGGCGCTGCGCCTCCTTGGTCCGCTGGGAGACGTAGGCGACCATCAGATCGTAGAGGCTGGCCTCGATCTCACGCGAGGGGATCACGACCTGGGCCTCGGGGTCGCCGCGGGTGAAGACGTCGCGGCGCAGTTGGGGCAGCGCGCGCATCTGGTCCACCGCCTTGCGCATGGCTTCCAGCTTCATGAGGCGGAAGGCAAGCGCGGCTGCCATTTCCTCCGGTTCCATGCCCTTCTCGGCGGGCCGTTCGGGCCTGGGCAGCAGCAGGCGGGACTTCAGGTAGGCAAGCCACGCCGCCATCACCAGGTAGTCGGCCGCCAGCGAGAAGCGCCGGTTCCGCGCCTCCTGGACGAAGGCGAGGTACTGTTCGGCAAGGCGCGTGATCGACAGCTTCAGCAGGTCGACCTTCTGGGTCCGGGCCAGGGCCAGCAGCACGTGCAGCGGCCCTTCGTAGCCGTCGATGTCGACCACCAGGGACTCGCCCGCCTCGGCCGCGCCGTCGGCGGCTTCGAACTCGAGCGAGGACTGGAAGAGATCGGAGGACATCTAGGCCTCGCCCACCGCCGGCCCGGCGCGGGCGACCACGCCGTCGAAGTATTCGGCGAAGCGGGCGCGGGCCCAGTCGACGTCCAGGGGTTCGGGATCACGGACGATGCGCGAAAGGGCGGCGTCAGCGCGGCGCTTGCCCGCACCCTTCAGCTCGCCTGCGCCTTCGACCACGCCGATCATCTCGTCCATCACGCCGTTGCAGTGCAGGACAACATCGCACCCCGCGGCGATGGAGTCCCGCGCGCGACTGACGAAATCGCCGCCGAGCGCCTTCATCGACAGGTCGTCGGTCATGATCAGACCGCCGAAGCCGATGTCCTTGCGGATCACCCGCATCACTTTTTTCGACTGGGTGGCGGGCTTTTGCTTGTCGATGGCGGTGAAGACGATGTGGGCGGTCATGGCCGCGGGCATGTCTGAATTGGCGCGGAAGGTTGCGAAGTCGACAGCCTCCAGCACCTTGCGCTTGGCGTCCACCACCGGGAGGTCGTGGTGGCTGTCCGCCATTGCGCGGCCGTGGCCGGGGATGTGCTTGATCACCGGCAGGACGCCGCCGGCCATCAGCCCTTCCGCTTGCGCCCGGCCCAGCGCGGCGATTGCTGAAACATCCATGCCGAAGGCCCGGTCGCCGATGATGTCGTGGGCGCCCGGCTGGGGCACGTCCAGCACCGGGGCGCAGTCGACGTTGATGCCGAGCGCCTTGAGGTCGTGGGCGATCAGGCGGCCGCCGAGGCGGGCCAGCTCGCGCGCCGTCATGGGATCGTTGGTGGCCTGGGCGAAGGCCTGGGCGGGCGGGTAGTCGGGCCAGTGGGGCGGACGCAAGCGCCGAACCCGCCCTCCCTCCTGGTCGATCAGTACCGGCGCATCGGCGCGGCCGACGGTCTCGCGCATCTGATCGATCAGCGCCCGGGTCTGGTCGGGGTTGTCGATGTTGCGCTTGAACAGGATGAAACCCCAGGGCTGGGCTTCCCGGTAGAACGCGATTTCCTCAGGCGTCAGGACCTGTCCGGCGCAGCCGAGGATGCAGGCCCGCGTCACGCCGGGGTCACTTCACGATGCAGGCGCGGCCGGCGGACTTCAGCGCGGCGCAGAAGGCCTGGGCGTCGGCCTTGGCGAAGCCGGTGAAGGCCGTGCGGTACAGCGTCTGGCCGTCACGCTCGACCGGCTCGACGTTCTTGCCGCGACCGGCGGTGTAGCGGGCGAAGGCGGCGCGCACCTTGGCGTACTCGCTGTTGGCGATGGCGGCGCTGGAGAAGGCGCCGATCTGGACCACGGAGTTGCCGGAGGCGGTCGAGGGTGCGACGGCTTCGGCGACCCTGACGGGGGCAGGCGCGGCCTTGGCGGGCGGCGAGGTCGGGGCGACTCGAGCGGGCGTGGCGACCGGGGCGGCGGGCGGCAGCGGGGCCTCTGCGACGGGTGATGCCGGGCGCAGCACGGTCACGCCGCTGCGCGCCTCGCCGGCGTCGTTGGCGGCGACCACGGTGGGCGCCGGACGCGCCTGGGGCGTTTCCGGGGCGGCGGCGAAGGTGGGCGCGCCCTGAGTGGAATTGGGGTCATCGACGTAGACTTCGAGATTGTCGCTGGCGTCCAGCGGCCGGGCCTCGGCGATGGGCGGGCCCTTCACAGCCGGCAGGCTGTCGCCGACCACGCGCGGCGGCTCGCTCGCCCCGCGAATGCCCGACTGGTAGAACAGCGCAACCGCCCCCACCATCACCAGCAGCACGACGGCCGAGGCGATCAAGGTCATGGGCATGGGCCGACGCTGGCGCGTCATGCGCGCGTCGAAGGCCAGGGGGTCGTCGGTCGGGGGCGTATAGGCGCCGCGGTCGTAGTCGGACATGGGAAAACTCGGGCTCAGGGTCTGTGAAACGAATCGCAGACGAACTGGGCCAAGATTAGACGGAAAGGTTAACCGGCTATAGGAATCCGCTGGTTTTCCCCAGCAATCAAACCTCGTGCCCGACCTCGAGCCGGAACAGCCGCTTGTGCTCCTCGATGGCGTAGCGGTCGGTCATGCCGGCGATGTAATCGCAGACGGCCCGAGCCCGTTCGAACTCGCCGCCCTGGGCCTTGTCGAACCATTCGGTGGGCAGGACCTCGGGTTCGCGCATGAATAGGGCGAACAGCTCCGAGACGATGCGCTTGGCCTGGCTCCGGGTGCGGTTGACCCGGTAGTGGCGGTACATGCGCTCGTAGAGGAAGGCGCGCAGGCGGCCGAGCGACTCCAGGGTCGGGGCCGAGAACTGCACAAGGTGTTTTCCGGCGAGGCGGACGTCCTCAGGGGTGCGGATGTTCATCGCCTCGACCCGGCGGCCGGTCTCGGCGATCACGTCGTCGATCATCACCCCGATCAGGCGGCGCACGGCCTCCAGCCTGAGCATGCGGTCGTCGACGTCGGGAAGCTCCTCGCGGCACTGGATCAGCACCGGGCCGATCAGCGGCACCTGCATCAGGTCCGGCACGGTGAAAAGGCCCGCCTGCAGGCCGTCGTCCACGTCGTGGTTGTTGTAGGCGATGTCATCGGAAATGGCGGCGACCTGGGCCTCCGCCGAGGCGAAGGTGTTCAGGCGCAGGTCCTGGCGGGCATTGTAGGCGACCACCGAGGCCCAAGCGGGTTCGCCCAGCTTCTGGTCCACGGGGCCGTTGTGCTTGATGACTCCTTCCAGGGTTTCCCAGCTGAGGTTCAGGCCCAGGAACCGCGGGTAGCGTTCCTCGAGCTCCGTCACGACGCGGAAGGTCTGGACGTTGTGATCGAAGCCGCCGAAGGGCTCCATGTTCCTGTGCAGCTCGTCCTCGCCCGCGTGGCCGAAGGGTGGGTGGCCGAGGTCGTGGGCCAGGGCGATGCCTTCGGCCAGGTCGTCGTCGAGCCCCATTGCCTTGGCCAGGGAGCGGGCGATCTGGGCGACCTCGAGCGAGTGGGTCAGGCGGGTGCGGTAATAGTCGCCTTCGTGGGCCACGAAGACCTGGGTCTTCTCCTTGAGGCGCCGGAACGCCGTGCAGTGGATCACCCGGTCGCGGTCGCGGGCGAAGGGCGTACGGGTGCGGCTGTCGGCCTCGGGGTGGAGGCGGCCCAAGCTGGCCGTCGGGTCGGCAGCCCAGGAAACCCTTGCAGGGGAAGGCAAGAAGGGGGCGTTCAAGGCAGTCTCCGGCGGGCGGCTGGGTCTTCCCCTGGGCCGCGTGCGCCCTCATATAGCGCATAGGAGCCGAAGACGCCCATGTCCGAACCCGTCACCCTGTCCCGCGCCGCCGCCGCCCGCCTCCGCGCCCTGTCGCAGGCGGAAGGACGCGCGCTGATGCTGCGGGTGGCGGTCGACGGCGGCGGATGCTCGGGATTCCAGTACGCCTTCGACCTGGTGGAAGCCGCCGAGCCGGATGACGTGCGCGTCGAATACGCCGGCCAGGCAGCCCTGATCGACCCGGTGTCCCTGCCCCTGCTGGCGGGCTCCGAGATCGATTTCGTCGACGAACTGATCGGCGCCCAGTTCCGCGTCCACAATCCCCAGGCCAAATCGAGTTGTGGGTGTGGGGTCAGTTTCTCGCTCTGACGCAGGGCGCCGGCCTTTTTAGGCATTTGACGAAATATTGCCTTGCCATCCCCATGCGCGGATTATAGGTCTGGCTTAATTAGGCATGGAGCTAATTATGCGCGCCCTGATCGTGACCGCCCTCGCTGCCGTCCTCGCCGCCTCGACCGCCGTTGCAGCGCCCACCGTCGTTCAGGCCCCTACCGAGATTTCCGCCACCGGGCCCGGCGGCGAGCTGAAGGCCACCTGGCGAGGTCCAGCCGCCCAGGACGGCGTGCATCCGCCCATCATGCTGTTCGTCCCGGGCTCTGGACCCACCGACCGTGACGGCAACAACCCGCTGGGCGTCGCGGGCCGCCCCTACGGCAAGCTGATGGAGGCCCTGGCGCTGGAGGGGATCAGCACCGTGGCCGTGGACAAGCGCGGACAGTTCGGCAGCGACGGCGCCCGCTTCGGCCCCGAAGGCCCCACCATCGCCGCCTACGCCGCCGACATGAAGGCCTGGATCGCTCAGGTGCGGGAAGAGACGGGCGCGCCCTGCGTCTGGCTGTCCGGTCACAGCGAGGGCGTCCTGGTCGCCCTGGTGACGGCGCAAGACGCGCAGGGCGTCTGCGGTCTGGTGCTGATCTCGGGACCCGGGCGGCGGCTGAGCGACGTGATCCGCGAGCAGATCCGCGCCAATCCGGCTAATCCGCCCGAGATCCTGACCCAGTCGGACGCCGCCCTGACCGCCCTGGAAGCGGGCCGGAAGGTCGACGTCTCCAGCTACCACCCTGCCCTGCAGCAGCTGTTCGCGCCGGTGAACCAGGGCTTCCTGATCAGCATGTTCTCGTACGACCCCGCCGCCCTGCTGAAGACCTACAACGGTCCGGTGCTGGTCCTGCAGGGCTCGACCGACATCCAGGTCTCCGTCGCCGACGCCCAGCGCCTGTCAGGCGCCCGCGCCGGCGTGACCCTGCAGCTGATGGATGGCATGAACCACGTCCTGCGCACCGCCCTCGCCGACCGCGCCGCCAACATGGCCAGCTATGGCGACGCCAGCGCGCCGGTGTTCCCCGGCCTGGCCGCCAGCATCGCGAACTTCATCAAGTCGCACCGATAGCGCTTGAGGCGATCCGCGCCGCCCCCTAGCCTCTCGCGACCTGCGAGGACTCGGATGCGGATCGCCACCTGGAACGTCAACTCGGTCAACGCCCGAATCGAAACGGTCGAAGCCTGGCTGCGCGAGCATGCGCCGGATGTGGCCTGCTTCCAGGAAATCAAGTGCGAGGAGCCGAAGTTCCCCGCCGCCGTGTTCGAGAGCCTGGGATACAACTGCGCGGTCTGGGGCCAGAAGTCCTACAACGGCGTGGCCATCCTGTCGAAGTTCCCGATCGGCGACGTGCGGCGTGGGCTGCCGGACCCCGAGCCCGAGGAGCAGTCGCGCTACATCGAGGCGGTGATCGAAGCGCCGCGGCCGGTGCGGGTCGGCTGCATCTACCTGCCCAACGGCAACCCCATCGCCACCGACAAGTTCGCCTACAAGCTGCGCTGGATGGAGCGACTGCGGCTGCATGGCGCCGACCTCCTGAAGCTGGAGGAGTCGCTGGTGCTATGCGGCGACTACAACGTCATTCCTGAGGCCATCGACGCCAGGAACCCGCAGAACTGGACCGGTGACGCCCTGTTCCAGCCGGAAAGCCGCGCCGCCTGGCGGGCGATGAAGGGGCTGGGCCTGGCCGAAGCCCACGAGCTCGGCGACGAGCCGCCCGGCACCTACACCTTCTGGGACTACCAGGCCGGGGCCTGGCGGCGGAACGACGGCATCCGCATCGACCACCATTTCCTCTCGCCCCAGGCCACCGACCGGTTCGTGCGCGTCGACACCTACCGCGACGCCCGCGACATGGAGAAGCCGTCCGACCACGTCCCGGTGGTGATCGAGCTGGCCGACTGATGGAGCAGCTGCGCACTCTGCTGCTGCTGATCCTGGCCGGCGTCGCCGTGACCGCGGCGGCGGCGGGCGGGGCGTGGTGGTTCGAGCAGGGCCGGCGCATGCGGCGCATCCTCAGATCGCTGCTGAAGCGGGCGCCGGAAGCCGAGGCGATCGACGCCGGTCAGGGCCGCGCGGCGGGGCTGGACGTGCAGTCCGGTTCGATCGCCGTGCTCTGGGAGAAGGGCGGCGCGGGGCTGGTCTACGCCGTCCACGAGATCGAGGGCGCGGAGCTGATCATCGACGGCCACGTGGTCTCGCGCGTCAGCCGGGCGGGCGAGCGGCGGGCGCTGGACGCCTTGCCCCATGACGCCGAGCAGGTGACGCTGAGGCTGATGTTCGCCGACGCGCGCTGGCCGGAATTCGAGCTCGAGCTTTGGGGCCCGGACTCGGTGGCGCGGGCGCGCGACCTGACCGCCGTGGACGCCATCCGGCTGGGCCGGCGCTGGCTGGCGCACATCGACGCCTTGCTGAAGGCGAAACCTGAAACGGCAGTTTCTCCTGGTTCGTGAGCGCTGTTGCGTTCGTCGGCGGCCGCGCGCCGAAGTCTCCGAAATTCGGAGACCAAGGCCTATGAAACTGAGCGCGCCAACCGGACTGATCTTCGTCCTTTCGCTGCTGGTGCTGGCGGTCGGCATAGTCGGCCGGTTGCAGCCCGACCTGTTGGCGTCCGTATCCCCCCAGATCGTCGCCAACAGCTTCTACTTCCTGCTGGCCGGCTACGGCGTGCTGGCCGCGGGCGTGGTGTTCAAGGGCCTCTAGTCGTTCCGCCCTTCGACCGCCGCCAGGAAGCGGTCGCAGACGTAATCGGCCTGCGCGTCCGTCAGGTACGGATGCAGCGGCAGCGACAGCACGCGTGAGGCCAAGCGCTCGGCCACCGGCATGCCGCCCGCGGGATTGAGGTGGTCGAACGCCCTCATGGTGTTCAGCGACTGCGGGTAGTAGATCGCCGTCGGCACGCCGTCGTCCTTGAGCCGCGCCTGCACCGCGTCGCGGTCGTCGATGGCGACGGTGTAGTAGCCCCAGCCGCTCTCGGCGCCGGGCGCAAAGTTCTGGGCGTCGAAGGCCCCGGCCAGGCGGCTGTTGTAGAGCGCCGCGATCTCTGTGCGGCGGGCCAGCTCGTCGCCGAAGATCTTCAGCTTCTCGGTGACGATGGCGCACTGGATGGAGTCCAGGCGGCCGTTCATGCCGACCCGGATGCTCTCCTTGCGGCCGGCCGCGTCGGTGCCGTGCCAGCGGATCTCCTCGCAGGCTTCCCAGAGCTTCTCGTCGCGGAACATGATGGCCCCGCCGTCGCCGTAGCAGCCCAGCGACTTGGCCGGGAAGAAGCTGGTGCCGGTGACTTCCGCGATGTTGCCGGCGTAGCGGCCGTTCCAGCGGCAGCCGAAGGACTGGGCCGCGTCGGCCAGGACGACCATGCCGTGGCGCTGGGCGATGGCGAAGAGGGCCTCGTAGTCGGCGGGGATGCCGAAGAGATCGACCGCCACCACCATCTTCGGGTTCAGGCCCTGGGCCCTGGCCTCCTCGATCCGGCGTTCCAGGTCGGCGGGGTCCATGGCGAAGTCGCTGGAACGCACGTCGACGAAGACCGGCGTGGCGCCCGAGATCATCGCGGCCGAGCAGGTCGCATTGTAGGTGAAGGCCGGGATGAAAACGGCGTCCTGCTTCGTCACGCCCAGCGCCATCATCGGGATGATGAGCGCGTCGGTGCCGTTGCCCACCGCCAGGGCCTTGGCGCAACCGGTGAAGGCGCAGAGCGCGTCCTCCAGCTCGCGCACCTCCGGCCCGTTGATGTAGGCGCCGTGGTCCAGGATGGCGGTGAAGCGCGCTTCCACCTGCGGGCGGATGCGGGCCTGCTGGGCCTTCAGGTCGATGAAGGCGATCGGGGACGGGGGCGTCGGCATGGGCTCGTCTTTCTGTTCGGACCTAGACCCCGGCCGCCTGGTCGACGGCGAGCGCCAGGACCAGGGCCCGGGCGGCCTCCTCGGCGGTGACCGCCGGGCGGGGGGCGTCGCCGCGGACGGCGGCGAGGAAGTCGGAGACGCTGGCGCCCAGCGGGTCGCGGCCGCGGACCGTCTCGGAGAAGTGCGGGTTGAGCTGGAACGGCGTCGAGTTCTCGAAGGTCCGGTTCATGAAGTCGATCTCGAGCTCGCCGGACGGATAGACCAGCTTCATCGACCGGGCCCGGCCCTCGGCCACGCGAGAGGCGTGGAAAACCGCCGTCAGGCCGCCGGCGAAGGTGATCTCGGCGCGGGTGTCGTCCGAGAGCGCGCTTTCCACGGCCCTGCCCTTCGCCATCACCGAGGTCGCCTCGGTTCCGGCCAGGGCCAGCGCAAGGTCGAGGTCGTGGATCATCAGGTCCAGCACCACCGAGACGTCGTCGCTGCGCCCCGTCCACGGCCCCTGCCGGACCGCCTCGATGCGGGTGGGCGTCTCCGGCGTCGAGAAGAGGCCCATCTCCTGGAAGACGATGCGCTCCTGGTGGCCGCAGGCGACGACCTTGCCGGTCTCGCGCGCCGCGGCGAGGATCGCCTCGCTCTCCTGCACCGACGCGGCGATCGGCTTTTCGACATAGACGTGGACCCCGGCCTCCAGCGCCTTCACCGCCAGTGACGCGTGCGCCAGGGCGGGCGCGGCGATGGTCAGGACGTCGAGGCCGGCGATGAACGGGTCCCACTGGTCGGCCAGGAAGCAGGGCGCGCCAATGAGCTCGGCGAGCGTTTCCGCGCGGCCGGTGCCACGATCGTAGATGCCGACAAGGTCCACACCTTCGGCTTCGGCGTACTTGCGGGCGTGATAGCCGCCAAAAACGCCGGCGCCGGCCACGCCTGCCCGCAGGGTCTTCATCTGAGCTCCGTTGAAAGCGGGCGTGTAGTGCCGCCCGGAGATTCTCCACGCAATACCGCAGCGATCACGTTCAGTCGCGGTTTGTTGCGGCGGCGGCGTGCTGTATGACCCCGGCTCGCCTTTTTGGAGAAGCCCCCGTGGCCCGCCTGTTTGACGCCTACATCGTTGTGGACTGGACCGCCGCCGAAGGTCGCAAGACCGGCGACCAGTCCGTGTGGATCGGCGTGGTCAAGCGCGACGTGCGCTTCCGCCTGGCTTATGAGACCCACAACCCGGCCTCGCGCGCCGAGGGCGAGGCGCTGCTGCGCACCCTGCTGGCCGACCTGCGCAAGAAGGGCCAGCGCGTCCTGCTCGGCTTCGACTTCGGCCTGGGCCTGCCCGCCGGCACCGCCAAGCGCCTGGGCCTGACCGGCGAGCCCTGGGCGGCGCTGTGGAAGTTCATGGCCGGCAACATCGTCGACAAGCCCGACAACGCCATGAACAACCGCTTCGCCGTCGCGGCCAAGATGAACCGGCTGATGACCGACGAGGCCCGGCCGTTCTGGGGCGCGCCGGCCCGCTACGCCCAGCGCTGGATGACCACCACCAAGCCGGTCGACGGCTATGGAGACATCCCCGAGCTGCGCCGCACCGAGAAGGCCGCCAGGAAGAAGGGCGGCTCGCCCAAGACCGTTTGGCAGATGCACGGCGCCGGCGTGGTCGGCGGCAAGACCCTGCTGGGCATGGCCGTGGCCCGCCGCCTGGTCGACGAGCTGGGCCCTGCCGTCGCGGTCTGGCCCTTCGGCACCGGCTGGCGCGCGCTGGACAAGGCCGACGTCGAGCCCCTGAGCGTGCTGGTCGTCGAGGTCCACACCCCCTTGTTCCCGGCCAGGCCCGAGGCCGGCGAGGTCAAGACCGCCGCCGCCGTCCGCGCCACCGCCGAGGCGCTGTCGAAGCTCGACGAGAAGGACGAACTCGCCCCCCTCTTCGCTCCGCCCAAGGGCGCCAGCGCCAAGGAAATCGACGCCGTCACCCGCGAAGAAGGCTGGATGCTGGGGGCGTAGCCCTCTCCTTCCCTCTGGAGGGAAGGAGGTCCCGGCGCATCGGAGCGAAGCGGAGATCCTTGCGCTGGAGGATGAGTGAAATGCCCGCCAGCGCACACCGTCCACCACCATCAAGGGTCGAACCGTCGTCGGCGGGCTGCCGCCCGTTTTACTCATCCTCCAGCGCGGGCCTGCCCCCCGCATCCGCGGGGGTCCGGCACGCTGGGACCTCCTTCTCTCAAGAGAGAAGGGGAAGCGTGTGGTTGGGCCGTTTGG
>CAZRKY010000019.1:0-20839 GCA_964600375.1 uncultured Caulobacteraceae bacterium
CTGGGTAAGGTTGGCGCCCAGGGAGCCATGGTACTCGCCGTTCAGGTAGACCGCGAAGGCCAGAGGCTCGGAAACATCGATCACCATGTTGCCGGAGACCGGCGCGCGCCAGGCTTCGCCGGCGGCCAGCTGGCGGGCGAAATAGACCACCGATCCGTCGCCGTTGCGGACCACGATGTTGGCCGGCTTGCGGGCCTGGATGGTGACGCCCGAGGCGTTGGGGGCGGCGCCGTAGACGACGCCCTTGGGATTGAAGGCGGCGCCCACGTTGATCTGTGGGCCGGGCGGAAGCGGCGCGGCCTGGGCGGCCAGGGCGGCGGCCTGGGCCTCGGGGTCGAGCCCCGGGGTGATATAGGGCGCGGGTACGGTCTGGTCGGCCGGCGCGGGCAGCGGCGCGGACACCGGGATGACGGCCAGCGGCTCGCCTTCCTTCCAGGTCGCGGGGGTGTCTTCGAGGCCCGAGGCGGTGGGGCGCTCGGCGGAGATGATGCGCTGGGTGACGTTCCAGGCGACGACGCCGGCGATCATCACGCCGATAACAGCCAGCAGCCAGGGCGAGCGGCGCTTGACGTCCTCCAGATCGGAGCCGACCGGCGCCTGAAGCTTTTCGGCGTTGTCGGGGTATTCGGCCTTGAACCGGTCGGCGGCGGCTTCTTCGTCGAGGCCGAGGGCGCGGGCGTAGGCGCGGACATAGCCGAGAGTGAACGGACGCGAGGGCAGCAGGCTCCAGGCGTTCTCCTCGAGCGCCTTCAGGTATTCCGCACGGACACGGGTGATGTCGGCGAGCTGGTCGAGGGGGCGCATGGAGGCGTCGCGCGCGGCGCGCAGGCCCTCGCCGAGCGTCGCGGCGTCAGCCAGGGAAACGGTCTGGACGTCGTCCCGCGCGGGAGCTGCGTAGGTCTCGGATTCAGAACCGGCATCGAGCGGCGCCATCTCGCTCGTCCCCCCATTACTCATACTGACAGCACCGCCGGCGGCGAGCTCTTCGCGACCGCCGAATTCGGCGGAATTTGGACCCTGTGGATAAACCATAGCCGTGCGCTCGAATCAACGTTTCGTTAGGGATTCGTCACACCGCCACATTCAACTTCCGGGCCAGCGACTCCAGCTGGCTGCGGACCGATCCGTTCGAACTGGATAGGAGATTCGTAACGCCCCGGCGAGCCGCCTCGCGGTCGCAGGAGAGGATCATGCGCTTGACCGGCCCGATGCCGGCCGGGGGCAGGCTGAGGCGCGTAAAGCCCAAGGCGATCAAGGCCATGGCCTCAAGCGGCTTGCCCGCCAGCTCGCCGCAGACCGAGACGGGGGTGCCCGCTTCCTGGGCCGCTTCCTGAATGTGCGCCAGGCAGCGCAGGGCCGGCGGGCTCATCGGGTCGTACCGATCCGAGACTCGGGGGTTCGTCCGGTCGGCGGCGAAAGTGTACTGAAACAGGTCGTTGGTCCCCACCGAGACAAAGTCGGTGAGCGGCAGGAGCGCGTCCAGGTGCCACAGCAGCGAGGGCGCCTCAATCATCGCGCCGACCCGCAGGATGGCGGGCAGCGGGCGGCCGCGGCGGCGCGCCCAGTCGGTCTCGACATCGACCATGGCGCGGGCGGCGCGGAACTCGTCGACGGTGGCGATAAGCGGGAACATGACGCGCAGCTCGCGACCATGGGCCGCAGCCAGCAAAGCGCGTAACTGCAAGCGTAACAGCGCGGGGCGGTCCAGTCCCATGCGCACCGCGCGCCAGCCCAGCGCCGGGTTCTCCTCACGCTCGATCTCGAGGTAGGGCAGCACCTTGTCGCCGCCGAGATCCAGCGTGCGAAAGGTCACCGGCCGGTCGCCGGCGGCGTCCAGCACCCGCCGGTAAAGCTCGGTCTGGCGATCCAGCCTGGGCAGGTCCTCGGAGACCATGAACTGGAACTCGGTGCGGAACAGGCCGATGCCCTCCGCGCCGGTCATGTCCAGGTTGTCGAGGTCCACCGCCAGTCCAGCGTTCATCAACAGGCTTATCCGCAGGCCGTCCTGGGTGACCGCGGGCGTGGTGCGCAGGGCGTCGAATTCGGCCCGCGCATGCTCGCGCACCGCCATCCGCGAGCGGAAGCTTTCGATGGCGGCAGGCCGGGGCCGCAGGAAGGCCTCGCCGCTCTCGGCGTCGACGAAAACAGTGTCGCCCTCGCTCAGCCGGTCGCGCAGGCCCGTGAGACGCCCCACGCAGGGGATCTGCAGCGCGCGGGCGACGATGGCGGCGTGGCTGGCGGCTGACCCCTCCTCAAGCAGCAGGCCGCGGAGCTTCTCGCGTGGATATTCCAGCAGGTCGGCGGGGCCGAGGTTGCGGGCGATCAGGATGGCGTCCTCGGGCAGCTCGCGCTCGCCGGGCCGTTCGCCGGCCAGGATGCGCAGAAGCCGGTTGGCCAGGTCCTCAAGGTCGTGCAGGCGCTCGCGGATGTAGGGATCGCGAGCCTGGGCGAAGCGGGCGCGGTGCTCGTTGCGCGCGCGGTCGACGGCCGCCTCGGCGGTCAGGCCCGAGCGGACGGCCTCTTCCAGGTTGCGGTTCCACCCCCGGTCCTGGGCGAACATGCGGTAGGTCTCGAGCACCTCGTAGGGCGCGCCGGCGAAGGCCTGGTGGCCCTCGAGCATCTTGTCGATCTGCGCCCTGAGCGCCGCGACCGCTCCGTGCAGGCGCGTCATCTCGGCCTCGGGATCGTCCGCCAGCATGCGGCCGGGCGCCACCGGCGCCTCGTGCAGGACCGCGACGCCGAGCGCCAGGCCGTCGGCGAAGTTGGCGCCCTTCAGCCGCTCGGGCCGGTGCGGCGCGATCTCGACGTCGCGCAGCTCGGCGGAGTCGAGCAGTTCGCCGCCGGCCACCAGCTCGGCCAGCACCATGGCGATGATCTGGAGGTCCTCGACCTCCTCTTCGGAATAGATGCGCGCCGCCCGGTTCTGGACCACCAGCACCCCGATGGTGCGGCCGCCGCGCAGCAGCGGCACGCCCAGGAAGGCGTGGAACGGGTCTTCGCCGGTTTCCGGGCGGTAGGCGAAGTTCGGATGGGTCGGCGCGTCCGATAGGTTCAGCGGCGCGGCGTTGCGCGCCACCTCGCCGACCAGGCCCTCGCCGGGCTTCAGCCGGGTCTGGTGGACGGCGTCAGGGTTCAGGCCTTCGGTGGCGAACAACTCCAGTTCGCCGGAGTCCCGGCGCAGGTAGATCGAGCAGACCTCGGCGACCATCGACTGGGCGATGATCTTCACCGTCATGTCCAGGCGGGCCTGGGCGGGATGACCCGCCGCCATAGCCTCACGGATCTGGCGGAGCAGACTTCTCGGTCCTCGCGCGGCCAAACCTGAGATGGGCATCCGGGGCGGTGTCTCCTGCGCGAGGGGCGCTAGCGCTCTCCTAATGGGCGCCGGTGAGTCCGTCCAATAGTGCTTGGCCTTGGGGCGGTGAAATCGCGTTCCCGGTTATTTCACCGCGTACCACCAGTTGCCGCCGTGGACCCGGTCGACGGTCTCCTGGGACTCGAAGGCGAAGCCGACCTTGAGGACAGCGTCGGCGGGATAGCCGGCGCGCAGCAGGACGCGCCGGAACTCATCCTGGAGCGCGGCGTCGGCGGCCAGCCGGTCGCGCTCGGTGTCGGTGGCTGTGGTGATCCAGAAGGCGAGGTGGTCGGGGTTGATGTCGACCGCCCCGAAGTGAAAGGCGCCGGCGGAGGCGACTTTCTGGCGGGCGAGTTCGATGATCGCCTGTTCAGCGGCTTGGATCACCGGCCCGAGCGCACCCTCGAAGGCCGCAGGCGGCGAGGCCTGTTGGCCCGGAGGCGGCGCGCGCCGGGGGCGGAACAGCGCGATAATCAGCCACAGCGCCAATAGGCCGGCGAGGACGGCGCCCGCGATCTCGAAGGGTGAAAGGTGTTCGACGTGTCTGAGCGCCCAGGCGTTCATGGCCTCAGGCCGCCGCCTCCAGCCCGTAGGCCGCGTGCAGCGCCCGCACCGCCTCTTCCCCCCGCGCGGACTCGACCAGTACGCTGATCTTGATCTCCGAGGTCGAGATGGCCTGCAGGGCGATGCCCTTGTCGGCCAGCGCCCGGAACATGGTCTGGGCGACGCCGGCGTGGCTGCGCATGCCAACGCCGATGACCGAGACCTTGGCCAGGTCGGTGTCGACGCGGATTTCCGCAAAGCCGATTTGCGCCTGCGCATCGCGCATCAGCTTTTCGGCGGCGGCGGCGTCGCGGCGGCCGACGGTGAACAGGACGTTGGTGGCGCCCGCGGTCATCGCCGGGGACTGGATGATCATGTCGACGTTGAGATTGGCGTCGGCCAGGCGCGAGAACACCTCGGCCGGCGATCCGGCCCGATCAGGCACGCCCAGCAGGGTGACCTTGGCCTCGTCGCGGCTCAGCGCCACGCCGCTCACGATGCGTTGTTCCACGTCCGTCTCCTCGTCGCAGATCAGGGTGCCCTGCCCGGGCTCGGGCGGCCGCTCGTTGAAGCTCGACAGCACCCGAACGGGCACCTTGTAGGCCATGGCCAGTTCGATCGACCGCGACTGCATCACCTTGGCGCCCAGGGAAGCGAACTCCAGCATCTCCTCGTAGGAAATGCGCGGCAGGCGCTGGGCCTTGGGTTCAATTCGCGGGTCGGTGGTGTAGACGCCGTCGACGTCCGTGTAGATGTCGCAGGGCGCGCCGAGCGCCGCCGCCACAGCCACGGCCGAGGTGTCGGAGCCGCCCCGACCCAGCGTCGTCAGGCGGCCGTCGCCGGTGACGCCCTGGAAGCCCGGGACGATGGCGATCTCGCCGGTGTCGATGGCGGCGCCCAGCCTGTCGCCGGGAATGTCCACAATGCGGGCGCGGCCGTGGCTGTCGTCGGTCAGGATGGGGATCTGCCAGCCCAGCCACGAGCGAGCCTTGAGCCCCATGTTGCGCAGGGTGATGGCCAGCAGGCCAGACGTCACCTGCTCGCCCGAAGCGACGACCACGTCGTATTCGTCATCGCTGTTGGGCGCGCCCGGTGTCGCGGCGCCCAGGACGTCGGCCCAGGCGACCAGTTCATTGGTCTTGCCCGCCATGGCCGAGACGATGACGGCCAACTGTTTGCCCGCGGCGGCTTCGGCGGCGATGAGGTCAGCGGCGCGCCGGATGCGTTCCGGGGTCGCCATCGACGTCCCTCCGAACTTCATCACCAGACGGCTCATGCGCGAAATCCACCCCGGCGCGCTCTTGCAACGCGGCGGAAGGCCGGTCATGTCGGAGGCGCAATGACCGCTTCTAATCAGCCCTCCGCCGAGGGGCTAGCCCCTCCCGACGCCGCCGGCGCCAGCATCGACCCCGAAGAGGTCGCGCGCTTCTCGGCGCTGGCCGAAAAGTGGTGGGATCCGACCGGCGATTTCGCGCCGCTGCACAAGTTCAATCCGACAAGACTGACTTTCATCAGGGACCAGGCCGCCGCCCGCTTCGACCGCGATCCGCGCGCTGTCCGTCCGTTCGAAGGCCTGCGCCTGCTCGACATCGGCTGCGGCGGCGGCTTGCTGTCCGAACCCATGTGCCGCCTGGGATTCAGCGTGACCGCCGTGGACGCTTCGGCGCGCAACATCGGCACCGCCAGAGCCCACGCCGAGCCCCAGGGCCTGGAGATCGACTACCGCTGCGCCACCGCCGAACAGCTGGAGACCGAGGGCGCGGGGCCGTTCGACGTGATCCTGAACATGGAGGTCATCGAACACGTCGCCGACCCGGGCGAATACCTGCGCACCTGCGCGCGGCTGCTGAAGCCCGGCGGGCTGATGATCCTGGCGACCCTGAACCGCACGGTGAAGGCGCTGGCGCTGGCCAAGATCGGGGCGGAATACGTCCTGCGCTGGCTGCCGCCCGGCACCCACGACTGGTCCAAGTTCCTCAAGCCCGAGGAAATCCGCGAGTTCCTGGTCGGCCAGACCTACGAGATCGAGGGCCCGTTCGGCGTGTCCTACAACCCGCTCTCGGGTCGCTGGGCTCAGTCGGGCGATGTCGATATCAACTACATGATGACGATCGGGCGGCCGGGGTAAGCGCGGCGCTAGTTCGGCTTCAGTTGGTGAAGCAGGATCGAGTTGCCCTCGGTGTCCTTGATCACCGCCATGCGGCAGACCGGCGAGTGGATCAGGTCGGACAGGAACTCAACGCCCTTGCCTTTCAACTCGGCCATGGTCGCGTCGAGGTCATCGACCTCGATGGCGATGGTGCCGCCGGCGCCGGTCGAGGGCTTGTTGCCGGTCACCGTCTCCAGCGCCAGGCAGCCGCCGCCGGGCAGGTCGAACTCGACCCAGGGGCTTTGCGCGCCCTGGGTCGCGGCCGGCAGGCCCAGCGTCTCGGTGTAGAACTTGCGGGCGCGGGCCATGTCCTCGACCGGGTACATGGTGAAGGCGACTTTCCTGAGCATGCGGTTTCCTAGGTGGCTTTCGCGGCGGCCTTGGCGGCGCGCCTATTGAGTTGGCGGACCGCGTCCTTGCCGACCCAGCGGGCCGAGGGGTTGGCGGAGGCGGCGAGTTTCTCGGCCAGGGCGATGGCGGCGGCCTGCAGCTCGGGGCTCTTGCGGTTGCCGATGCCCCGCAGCGCCCAGTTGACGGCCTTCTTGACGAAGTTTCGATCGTCCGTAGCGGCCTGTTCGATCAACTCCATGCGCTCCAGGAACGGGCCGTCGGCGGCCGTCTTGTCATGCAGGGCGATGGAAGCCAGCAGCGCAAACGCCGCGCGACGACCGAACTCGTCATTGCGACCAGCCCACGCATCGACGCGGCCAAAGGCGTGGGGCGAGCGGTCGAACAAGGCGAAGCAGGCGGTGTCGCAAGTCGCCCAGTTGTCGAAGCCGCGAGACCAGTGGTCCATCTCGTCGACGGTCACCTGTTTGGGGTCGGCGACGTAGCAGGCCAGCATCTTCGCCTCGTAGACCGGCTGGTCCCAGAGCGTCTGGGCCAAGGCATGGTCCTTGCCGATGCGTTTGGCAGCCGCCTGCACCTCTTTCATCGACATGCCGATGACGCGGTCGGCGGTGACGATGCCGTAGCGCGCGAGACCTGCGCCCCCGCTTCCGTCGGCGCGGCTTTCGAGGTCGGCCAAGGCGGCCTTCAGGCGATCAGCGGGCGTCGCGCTCATGGGCTGGACGTAGCATGAAGCGGGCGTCGGCGCCGTAGCTGGCCAGCCTGGAAACAAGGTCGCCGGTCGCGCGAACCACGAACCCGTGCCGCTCCCAGAACGGAACCGTGCCGTTCACCGAAACCAGGCTGACGGGCAGGTCTCCCGCCGGGAGGCGGTCCAGGGCCGTATGCGAATGCCCCTGCCCACGCGCGGCCGGCATCAGGGCCAGATCATGCAGGTAGTAGACTTCCGGGTGGGACGGCAGGGCGAGGATCAGGGCGTTCAACGGCGGGGCGGCGTCGGCCCGCCAGGGGTAGCTGAGGACATAGCCCTCGACGGCTCCCTCGTTCGCCAACACCAGGCAGCCGTCAGGAAACAGCCGAAGCCGCTCGACGAAGACGGCCATGTCCTCGGGATGTTTTGGGTAGCAGACCCCGGCGATGTCCACGACCCGCTTGAGGTCGGCTTCCGCCATCGGCCGCCAGGCGAGGCTCAATTCATCTTCCCTAGGGGCTTGGGAGCCGGCGGCAGCGGTGCGGTCTCGATGCCGTCCTCGGCCAGCTTTTTCACCTCGGCGGGCGTGGCCTCGCCGTAGATGCCGCGGTTCTCGCTCTTGCCCTCGTGGATGTCGCGGGCCTCGCGGGCGAAGGCGTCGCCGACGTAGTCGAAATTGTCCTCGACGTGCTCGCGCACCTTGGCCATGGCCTCCATCACCATGGTCTGCATCTCCGGCGAGGGAGACGGCGTGGCGGCTTCACGCTTCTTCGTGCCGGCGACCGCGGGCGCCATGATTGCCTTGCGCACGGCCTTCGACGCACAGAACGGGCACTCCACCAGACCCCGCGCGGCCTGGTCGTCAAAGCCCTCGGAACTGGGGAACCAGCCCTCGAAACCGTGATCTTGCTCGCACTGCAGCGCGTAGCGGATCATGGCCCGACGAAGCTCCGCTCATGCTGGAGCTGGGGGATGGCGGTGCGGGCGCGGGCGACCTGGTCGAGGTCGAGCGTCGCGTGCAGCACCTCCGGTTCGTCGTGATCCAGTTTCGCGATCACCTCGCCCCAGGGGGCGACCACGAGGGAATGGCCCCAAGTGTTGCGGCCGTCGGCGTGGGCGCCGCCCTGCGCCGGGGCCATGACGAAGGCGCCGGTCTCGACCGCGCGGGCGCGCAGCATCAGCTCCCAGTGGGCCATGCCCGTGGGGACCGTGAAGGCGGCGGGGACGGAAATCATGTCGGCCCCGGCCTGGGCGAGCGCGCGGAACAGGTGGGCGAAGCGGACGTCGTAGCAGACCGTCAGGCCCAGCCCGCCCCAGGGCGTGCGGGCCACCACCGCCTGTTCGCCCGGGCGGATGCTCTCGCTTTCGCGGTGGCGCTCGCCGGTGGGCAGGTCAACGTCGAAGACGTGCAGCTTGTCGTAGGTCGCAACGATGGCGCCGTCGGGTCCGATCAGGATCGAGCGATTGGCGGCGCGCTGGTCGGTGGGATCCTCGCCCTTGACGATGGCCGAGCCGATCAGCAGCCAGACCCCCAGGTCGGACGCCAGGTCGCGCAGGCCGTTGACGCAGGAGTCCTCGTCCTGGCGCACCACCGCCGCCAGCCGCTTGTCACGGCTGCGTTCGAGGATGTTGGTCCCTTCCGGCGTCAGGATCAGCTTCGCCCCGCCCGCCGCCGCCTCGCGGATCAGCGGCGTCGCATGGGCCAGGGCCGCCGCCTGATTGTCGGGGCTGCGCAGCTGGACCAGGGCGATCTGCAGGGATTCAGGCATTCAGCAGGGCGTCCAGTTCACCGCTGGCGTCCAGCGCGTGCAACTCGTCGGAGCCGCCGATCGGCTTTCCGCCGATGAACACCTGCGGAAAGGTCGAGCGCCCGGACTTCTCGCGCATTTCGGCGCGCAGGTTCTGGTCCATGGTGGCGTCGATCTGTTCGAAGTCGATGCCCTTGCGCTGAAGCAGGGCCAGGGCGCGGGAACAATAGGCGCAGAATTCGCGGGTGTAGATGACAACGGGCTGCACAGAACTCTCCTGAAGGGACTGACCCTCCTGAACGCTCATATAGGGAATCGGGTCGAGCTTTGCAGCAATCAGAGTGGCGGATGGGCCGGGGCGTCGATCATCCCCGCGTTCCCACCCTCGCGACCACCGCACAATCCACCGCCCGCGCCCCGCCCTCCAGCAAGGCCTTGGCGCAGGCCTCCAGCGTCGCCCCGGTGGTCATGACGTCGTCGATGAGCAGGATGCGGCGGCCCTTCACATACTTGCGCCGGTCGGCCGGCACGGAGAAGGCCCGCTTGACGTTGCGCTCGCGACCCTTGCCCGACTTGCCGCCCTGGGTGTCGGTGCGCCGGGTGCGGATCAGCGCGTCGGGCAGGAACTCCAGCCCCGCCGTTCGGGCCAGCGGCCGCGCGATCTCGGCGGACTGGTTGTAGCGGCGGCGGAGCAGGCGGGTCGGATGCAGCGGAACGGGGGTTACCGCGTCGGCCTCTTCGAGCAGGTCGGCGGCGGCGCGGCCGATCCAGCGGGCGAAAAGGCCGGCGTGCTCGGTGCGGTCGCCGTGCTTGAAGCGCAGGATCATGTCGCGCGAGGCCTCGTCGTAGAGGCAGGCGGCCCGCGCCCGCTCGAAGGTGAACGGGTCGGACTGGCAGGCGGCGCAGCGGGACCTCGGGTCGACTTCAAATGGCCGGCCGCAGCCGTCGCAGCGCGGCTTTTCGATGAACACCACCCGGGACCAGGCGTCCGTGGTGAGGCCCTCGCCCATGGGTCTGGGGCCGCCGTCGAAGGCGTGGGGCGGGAAGATTGCGTCCGCCGCGCGACCGATCAGGCCCCGAATGCGCGCGCCGGGTTTGAACGCGGCCAGAAGCGGGCCATCTTCCCGGTTGAACCACCGCCCGAGCAAACCTTGTCCTCCGCCCCGCCCCTGCTCTTCGACCGCGCGCTGCACCGCCGCCGGCTCGACCGCGCCGCCGCCGCCATCACCGGCGCCGACTTCCTTCGCGTACGCGCCGCCGGCGACCTGGTCGAACGGCTGGAGGCCATAATGCGGAGCTTCCCGCTCGCCGTCGACCTCGGCGCGCGTGAAGGGGCGTTTCGCCGGGCGCTGGACGTCAGCGACGCCCGGCCTCGCGTCGGCCTGCTGATCGAGACGGATCTGTCCTGCGACATGCTGAAGGGCCGCGAGGGCCCGCGTCTGGTCGCAGACGAGGAGCGCCTGCCCTTCGCGGCCGAGAGCCTGGATCTGGTGGTCTCGACCCTGGCCTTGCACTGGACCAACGACCTGCCCGGCGTGCTGGCGCAGGTTCGGCGGGCGTTGAGGCCGGACGGGCTGTTCCTGGGGGCGATCCTGGGGGGCTCGACGCTTAACGAGTTGCGCTGGGCCCTGACCCAGGCGGAGATCGAGGTGACCGGCGGCGCCGGGCCGCGCGTCTCGCCCTTCGCCGGCGCCTATGACGGGGCGTCTCTTCTGCAACGCGCGGGCTTCGCCCTGCCGGTGACCGACACCGACATCGCCACCGTCCGCTACGAGCACCCTCTGCGGCTGCTGGCCGACCTGCGGGCCATGGGCGAGACCAATGTGCTGGTGGACCGGGCGCGCAGGCCCCTGTCGCGCGGGGTGCTGGGCCGCGCCTGCGAGCTCTACGCCGAGCGCTTCTCGGACCCGGACGGCCGCGTGCGGGCGACCTTCGAGATCGTCACCCTGACCGGCTGGGCGCCCCACGCCAGCCAGCAGCAGCCGCTGAAGCCGGGGTCGGCCCGGACGAGGCTGGCGGATGTATTGAAGACGCAGGAGATCGGGACGGGCGAGAAGCCCTAGCCGGCCGCGACGATGGCCTCGGTGGCGGTGTTGAACTTGTCGGTCGCGCGCTGGGCGAACAGCTGGACCGAGGCCAGGATGACCAGGAAGATGGTCGCGATGATCAGGCCGTACTCGATCGCCGTGGCGCCGCTCTCGTCCTTCGCAAAACGGGTCAGGAAGCGGCTCAAGCGACCAGGCCTTTCAGAGCAGATCGCGTAGCCAGGCGACCAGGGGTTCATCCGCGGGCGGCATGGGATAGTCGGACAGCTTGTCCGGCTTCACCCACGCCAACGCCGAATGCTCAAGGGCCTGAACGGTCCCGGACCAACGGCGGCACAGCCACAATGGCATCATTAGGTGAAATGAATCGTAAGCGTGCGAGGTAAACACGAAGGGCGCGAGGCAGGCCTCGACGACGTCGATGCCTAGCTCTTCCTTCAGTTCCCGGATCAGACACTGCTCGGGACTTTCACCCGGTTCGACCTTGCCGCCGGGGAACTCCCACAGACCGGCGAGCTGTTTACCCTCCGGTCGCCGCGCGATCAGCACCCGGCCGTCGACGTCGATCAGGGCGCAGGCGGCGACCAGGACGACCTTCTGGTCGCTCAAGAGCGATAGTCCCCGTTGATCTCGATATAGCCCTTGGTCAGGTCGCAGGTCCAAACCGTGGCCGAACCCCGCCCGACGCCGACGTCCACCGTGATCTCCAGCTCGGGCTTCTTCATGTAGGCGCTCATCTTGGCCTCGTCGTAGCCGGGCGCCACGCCGCCGTCGCGGGCGGCCCAGAGGCTTCCGAATTTCACCGACAAGTGGTCGCGGTCGAGCGGTTCCTCGGTCTTGCCCGCGGCCATGACGATGCGGCCCCAGTTGGCGTCCTGGCCGGCGATGGCGGTCTTCACCAGAGGGCTTTCGGCGATCGACTTGGCGATACGGCGGGCCGACAGGGGCGACTGGGCCCCGGTGACGGTGACCTTTACGAACTTCGACGCGCCCTCCCCATCTCGCACCAGCTGGTGGGCCAGCTTGAGCAGCACGGCCTCAAGCTTTTCATTGAAATCGGCCAGGCGGCGATCGCCGACCCGGCCGATGCGCGGATTGCCCGCCTTGCCGGTGGCGAACAGCAGGCAGGTGTCGTTGGTCGAGGTGTCGCCGTCGACGGTGACGCTGTTGAAGGTGGTGCGGATCTGCAGGCCAAGGATGGCGCGCAGCACGCCCGGCGCGATGTCCGCGTCGGTGACCAGGAAGGCCAGCATGGTGGCCATGTCCGGGGCGATCATGCCCGAGCCCTTGGCGATGCCGGCGATACGGACCGTCTTGCCCTCGATCCTGGCCGTCGCGTAGGCCCCCTTGGGGAAGGTGTCGGTGGTCATGATGGCGTTGGCCGCCTTGGCCCAGCCGTCGGGCGTCATGCTCGCCTCGACGCCCGGCAGGGCGGCGGCGATCTTGTGGTCGTCGAGCACCACGCCGATGACGCCCGTGGAGGCCAGCATGACGTCGCGCTGGCGGCAGTCGAAGCGCTTGGCCGCGGCCCCCGCGGTGCGCCGGGCGGCGTCCGCTCCGGGCTTGCCGGTAAAGGCGTTGGCGCAGCCGGCGTTGACCACCAGCGCCTTCACCCCCTCGCCCTTGGTTTGCTCGAACTGGCGCTTGCACCAGTCCACGGGGGCCGAGCCAACGTGGTGGCGGGTGAAGACGCCGGCGCACGCGGCGCCGTCGGGGAAGCTCATCACCAGCACATCGTCGCGCACGTGCTTGTAGAGGCCGGCGCGGCCGACCCCCAGCTCGACGCCGGCGATGGGCGGGATTTTCGGGAATGGCACGGCCAGCGGCGAGACCTTCAGCCCCGGCTTGCCCGCCTTGGGCGTCGGCGCCGCCTTGGCAGGCGGGGCGCCCTTCAGCGCCGAACGCAGGGGATCGATGACCCCGTGCTGGAAGGTCTCGAGGGTGTGGCCGACCAGGTCGGCGGGATTGATTCCCTTGGCGGATCCCGCCTTGGCCGCAGGCCGGGCTGATTTGCCCTTCACAGGGCCCCGGCTCACTTCTTGGCCGCCTTGGCGGGGGCGGACGCCGGGGGGAAGCCGCGGATGCGCGGGTCGGAGGCCGGCGTCACCGGCGGCTCGGCGGGCGCCGCGGCGGTCGCCGCCGGGCGCGTTCCGGCGGGCGGGGTGTTGATCCGGGGCACGGGAGAGCCGGTCGGGGCAGCCGCCTCAGCGGGCTCGGCGGGCGGCGCGCGCACGCCGCCGGGGGCGGACGCCGGCTCGCGCGGGGCGCCGGGCACGCTGAGCGGATCGCCCCGGATCAGCTTCTGGACACGGGCCTGGCCGCGCAGCTTCTCAAGCAGCTGGCGTACCTCGTCATAGGTCAGGAAGCGCAGGATCTGGGGCCTGGCCTCTTCCAGGGTGGGCGGGCTTTCCTGGCGGCGGTCCTCGATCCGCAGGATGGCCCAGCCGCCGTCGGTCTGGAACGGCCCGACCGTCGAGCCGGCCGCGGCGCCGGTCAGGGCGGCGGCGTAGGTCTGGGGCATGACGTCGGTGGTGAAATAGCCCAGGTCGCCGCCGTTGAAGCGGGTGGTCTGGTCGGTAGAGCGCTCCATGGCCAGCGCCTCGAACGAAGCGCCGTTGGCCAGCAAGGTCGCCACCGCGTCGGCCTCGGGCTTGGTCTTCACCAGAATCAGGCGGGCGCGGATCTCCTCGGAGTGCTTCGCCAGCTTGAGCTGTTCGTTGTAGAGCGCGCGCACGTCATTTTCGTCGATGGCGTTGTCCACGGCGCTTTCCACCAGCATGTCGCCAAGGATGCGCTCGCGGGCGGCGGCCAGACGGCGCTGGGCCAGCAAGCTCTTGTCCAGGCCCCGGCGCTGGGCCTCGCGGGCCAGCAGCTTCTGGTCGATCACCTCTTCCATCACGCGATGGAACAGGTCCGACGTCGTATCCAGCGCCTCGCCCTCGCCGATCAGGCCTTGCGCCACGGCCTCGCGCTTCACGTCGGAGGCCCAGATGGTCTGGTCCTGCACGCGCGCCACCGCAACATCGCCAGGTTCGGGCGGCCGATCCTTGCCTGTCTGCTGATTGCAGCCGGCGATGATGACGAGAGCGGCCGCGCTCAACACCAGGAGACAGGACCGCAGTGCGGCTTGAAAACCCATGGCGGGACCCCCGGTCAATCCCTTGAAACCAAACCCGTCGCGTTGACAGGGTTGGGGTCGGTGCTTAAGTCTCGCGCGCCTTCAAGTCGAGGGGTTTTCGGAGGCCGCAGCGACAGAGCGTCGCTGTTTCAGTCTCTACCCTTCCGCCGCGTCGGCGACCCCTTATTTCGAACGCATCGCGCTCGACCACAAGTCCGGACCTTTCATGCTCGCCCTCGCCAAAAAGCTCTTCGGCTCTTCCAACGACCGCAAGGTCAAGCAGTTCAATCAGCGTGCGCTGAAGATCACTGCGCTTGAGCCGACCTACGCCGCCATGACCGACGGCGAGCTGCGCGCCCAGACCGAGAAGTTCAAGGCGCGCTACGCCGCGGGCGAGACCCTGGACCAGCTGCTGAACGAGGCCTTCGCGGTCGTGCGCGAAGCTTCCAAGCGCACGCTGAAGCAGCGCCATTATGACGTCCAGCTGATCGGCGGCATGGTCCTGCACGAGGGCGGCATCGCCGAGATGCGGACCGGCGAAGGCAAGACCCTGGTCGCCACCGCGCCCTGCTACCTGAATGCGCTCGCCGGCGAGGGCGTGCACCTGGTGACGGTCAACGACTATCTCGCCAAGCGCGACGCCGAATGGATGGGTCAGGTCTACCGCTTCCTGGGCATGGAAGTCGGCGTGATCGTGAACGGGCTCAGCCAGGGTCAGCGCCAGGCGGCCTACGCCGCGGACATCACCTACGGCACCAACAACGAATTCGGATTCGACTACCTGCGCGACAACCTGGTCTATGACGCCCGCGAGATGGTCCAGCGCGGCCACAGCTTCGCGATCGTTGACGAAGTCGACTCCATCCTGATCGACGAGGCGCGCACGCCGCTGATCATCTCGGGCCCGACCGACGACAAGTCCCAGTTTTACAAGACTATGGACGCCTTGGTCAAAGAACTGATCAAGGACGAGGGCACCTACGATCTGGACGAGAAGCAGCGGCAGGTGCTGCTGTCAGAGCTGGGCTCCGAGCGTCTCGAAGAGATGCTGATCGCCGAGGGGCACCTCGAGGAAGGCACGTCCGACCTCTACGACGCGCTCAACGTCTCGATCGTGCACCACGCCAACCAGGCGCTGCGGGCCAACAAGCTGTACGTCCGGGACAAGGACTACATCGTCAAGGCCGGCGAGATCATGCTGATCGACGAGTTCACCGGCCGCATGATGACCGGCCGGCGCCTGTCGGAAGGCCTGCACCAGGCCATCGAGGCCAAGGAAGACGTCGAGATCCAGCCCGAGAACCAGACCCTGGCCTCGGTGACCATCCAGAACTACTTCCGCCTCTACAAGAAGCTGTCGGGGATGACCGGCACCGCCTCCACCGAAGAGGCCGAGTTCCAGGACATCTACAAGATGACGGTGGTCGAGATCCCGACCAACCGGCCCATCAAGCGCATCGACTATGACGACGAGGTCTATCGGACCTCCGACGAGAAGAACAAGGCGATCGTCGAGCAGATCCTCGACTGCCACCTGCGCGGCCAGCCCATCCTGGTCGGCACCGTGTCGATCGAGAAGTCCGAGACCCTGTCGGAGCTATTGAAGACCTGGAAGTACGAGAAGGACGGCAAGAAGGTCACCGGTGTCCCGCACTCGGTCCTGAACGCCCGCTACCACGAGCAGGAAGCCTACATCGTCGCCGACGCTGGCCTGCCCGGCGTTGTCACCATCGCCACCAACATGGCCGGCCGCGGCACCGACATCCAGCTGGGCGGCAACCTCGACATGAAGATGGCCCGCTGGCGCGCCGAGATGCGCAGCCAGGGCGTCGAGATCACCCCGGAGATGGTCGAGGCCCAGGAAAAGGAACTGCTGGCCGACATCGTCGTGCTGCGCCAGCAGGCGCTGGACGCCGGCGGCCTGTTCGTGCTCGGCACCGAGCGCCACGAAAGCCGCCGCATCGACAACCAGCTGCGCGGCCGCACCGGCCGCCAGGGCGACCCCGGCACCTCGAAGTTCTTCCTCTCCTGCGAGGACGACCTGCTGCGCATCTTCGCCGGCGAGCGTCTCGACTCGATCATGCGGAACTTCGGCCTGCAGGAAGGCGAGGCGATCACCCACAAGTGGCTGAACTCCGCCATCGCCACGGCGCAGAAGCGCGTCGAGCAGCGCAACTACGAGATGCGCAAGAACGTGCTGAAGTACGACGACGTCATCAACGACCAGCGCAAGGCCGTGTTCGAGCAGCGCCAGGAGTTCATGGAGTCCTCGGACCTCTCCGACCTGGTGCGCGAATTCCGCCGCGACACGGTCGCCGACCTGATCGAGCGCCACTTGCCGCTGAAGGCCTATGCCGAGCAGTGGGACATCGAGGGCCTGAAGGAGCGCGTGCTCGACCTGTTCGGCCTGGACCTGCCCATCGAGGAATGGGCGGCCGAAGAGGGCGTCTCCAACGAGGAGATGGAAGAGCGCCTGCAGAACGCAGTCTCGCGGCGCGCCGACGAGCGGCTGGAGATCATCGGCCCCGAGCAGATGCGCGACCTCGAGAAGAACTTCCTGCTGCAGATGATCGACATGCAGTGGCGCGAGCACCTGGTCCACCTCGATCACCTGCGCGCGGTCATCGGTCTGCGCGGCTACGGCCAGCGCGATCCGCTTAACGAATACAAGACCGAGGCCTTCAACCTGTTCGAACGCCTGCTGACCGAGCTTCGCCAGAACGTCACGCGCTGGCTGATGACGGTGGAGTTCCGCTTCGCCGAACCGCCGCCCGAGCCGGTCCTGCCCGCCTTCCAGGAAATCCACATCGATCCGATGACCGGCGAGAACGAGGCGGGCGGCCTGTCCGCCGCGGCGCGCGAGGGCCTGTCGCAGGACGAGCGGGCGGCCATGCCGGCCTCGACCCTGCCCAAGGGCTGGGAGCGCACGCCGCGCAATGCGCTCTGCCCCTGCGGTTCGGATCGCAAGTTCAAGCACTGCCACGGTTCCCTGGTCTAGAACCGGGCGCCTGACGGCGTAATAGGCATGTAATCAGCGATTACTTGCACGCGTGCAGACGGTCGAACCTTGGCCGTCTGGCGCATACCGCTGAAATGCGGCATCTTTCCCGTGGGTAAAGACAATAATCGCCAGGGAGGCGACCCCATGGGTTGGATTGGTAAGGCTGCCGCGGCCATCGCGGTTGCGACCATTTGCTTGGCCGCATCGGGTGCTACTGAAGCGCAGGCGCAGACTCCGGCCTGCCGGGCTGCGTGCAACACCAACTACAGCGCCTGCCAGAGGCGGGCCATCAACGGCGATACCTGCCTTCGCCGCTGGCTGGCCTGCAAGAAGAAGTGCCAGGGCCGCCCGGCGACGCCGACGACCGCTCCCGCGCCTCGGTAGTCTACCGGAGCCTCGCAGCGCTTGGCATCGGAGCCGAGCGCGATTAAGCCGGTCCGGGCTTAGCCGGACTGGACATGCAGGTATTACCCGTCGCCGGCGAGGGGCGTTCCGAACCCCTTCGCTTCGGCTCTGGATTTCTCAGGGACGCATGGTGGTTCGCCGCCCTGTCGACGGACGTCGCGTCCGGCGCGATGGCGCGCCATGAAATCATGGGCGAGCCGGTGCTGCTGGGCCGCACGCGCGCGGGCGAAGCCTACGCCATGCGCGACATCTGCCCACACCGCGCCAGCCCTCTGTCCGCGGGCCGCATCATTCCCGGTCCCGGCGGCGGCGAGGTGGTCGAGTGCCCCTACCACGGCTGGAAATTCCGTACCGACGGCGTGTGCGCCGAAATCCCGTCGCTGGTCCAGGACCAGGCGCTTGAGGTCGACCGCATTCGGGTGCGCAGCTACCCCATCCGCGAGCAGCAGGGCCTGATCTGGATCTGGATGGGCTCGGACCCCCGCCCGACCGCCCCGGCGCCGGACCATGAGCCCCCGACGCTTGAGGGCGTGGTGGGCAAGCGGCCCAAGCTGGTCGAGCGGATGGACTTCGACGCCCACATCGATCACGCCATCGTCGGCCTGATGGACCCGGCCCATGGGCCCTATGTGCACCAGCAGTGGTGGTGGCGCTCGGCCAGTTCGATGCACGAGAAGGCCAAGGCCTTCGAGCCGCGCGAATACGGCTTCGCCATGGCCCGCCACGCGCCTTCGAAGAACTCGCGCGCCTACAAGCTGCTGGGCGGCGCGCCGGCCACCGAGATCGTCTTCCGCCTGCCGGCGCTGCGCTGGGAGCATATCCTGGTGGGCAAGCGCCAGGTGCTGGGCCTGACCTGCCTGACGCCGATGAACGAGAAGAAGACGCGCATCACCCAGATCTTCTGGTCCGACCACCCGGTCTTCAGCCTGCTCCAGCCCTTCATCGCCATGGGCGGCCGCGCCTTCCTCAAGCAGGACGGCGACATGGTGAACCTGCAGAACGAGGGCCTGAAGTACGACCCGGCCCTGCTCTGGATCGACGACGCCGACAAACAGGCCAAGTGGTACCAGCAGCTGAAGAGGGAATGGGCGGCGAGCCGCAGTGAGCAGCGGGCGTTCAAGAACCCCGTGAAGGCGACAACCCTGCGGTGGCGCAGCTAGGCCTGGCTCAGACCGCCCGTGCTCCGGTCATGATCAGCTTCACCTGGCGCTCGATCAGCGCCGAAAGCGCCTCGGCTTCGAGCCGTTCGTAATAGGCGCGTCGGTAGTTGCGCAGGTAGACAGCCATCAGGGTGTCGACCAGCAGGGCCAGGTCCAGGTCGGGACGCAGTTCGCCGCTGTTCAGGCCATGCACCAGGCAGTCATGGAAGAGGCCCATCAGCCGCTGCTGGCGCCGCGCGTTCTCGGCCTCGATGCGATCCGGCCAGCCGTGAGAAGCGGCCAGGTGGGAGATCATCAGATCCAACTGTCGGCACTCGACGCCATAGGCGATCGACATCAACGAAACGATGCGGTCGCAGCAGGCGCCCTTCAGATGCGGCGCGATGCGCTGCAGTTCGCCGATCAGAAGCTCGAACTTCTCGAACAGGATGTAGTTGAAGATATCCACCTTGCTTTCGAAGGTGGTGAAGACGCTGCCGACGGAGACGCCGGCCCGCTCCGCGATCATGCGGATGGTGGTCTCTTCATAGCCCACGCCCTCGAACAGCTCACGCGCGGCGGCGACCACCCGTTGCCGGGTAGCCGCCTTCTGCGCCTTGCGGACGCCCTTGACCTCGTCGAGCCCCCCCTCGGTCATCGTCGATCAGGCTTTACCGAGGCCCGCGAGGATGATCGCCACCTGGTCGGTGAGCCGGGTCATCTGCTGTTCGGGAGTCCAGCCGTCGAACGACCCGCGGCGGTAGTTGCCGATGAAGGCGTCCCACAGCATTTCGGAGACCAGCTTGGCGTCGAAGTCGGGGCGCAGCTCGCCGGCCTGGACGGCCTGGTGCAGCAGGTCGGTGATGACTCCGGTGGTGATCTTGGCGCGGGCGCGGCTGCGGACTTCGGCGCTGCGCGGATGCACCCAGGACTGGGCCACGGCGGCCTGAACCAGCGGGACGTCGGTGAAGCCGTCGCGGTAGGCGGCCGCGAACACGATCGAGAGGCGGTCGGTCAGGAGCTGGCCTTCGCTGGCCTCGGCGGCGGCGCGCATGACGTCGGCGACGCGATCGAAATCCTCGGCCATCACAGCCTCGAACAGGTCGGCCTTGTCCTGGAAGTTGGCGAAGACGGCGCCGGTGGACATGCCGGCGGCGCGGGCGATGTCGCGGATGGTGGCGGCCTCATAGCCATGCTGGGAAAACAGCTGGCGGGCGGCGGTCATCACCTTGGCGCGCGTGCGCAGCTTGGAGAGAAGGCGCTGGCTGGTGGGGACGACGCTGTCCGCCTGGACGGCGCCGATGGGTTCATAGGGAGGGCGTACGGGAGACTGTTGCATTCTTCTTTTCTCTTGGCGACCGGGGCCCCTGGACGGGGCTCGGAGCAGTTCAGGTTCGGGAGCTGAAATTGAAGACCCTTGATCGGCGAGCTAGTTTCATGAATCGCCGATGTGTCTGACTGTTGGTGTCGCTAAGGTCGCATATCCTACGGTTGAAGGCTTTGCGGCCTGTCGTCGCATATAGGTAACACCGTTGGGCGGGCAAGGTTGCGACCGAATCAAGGCCATTCAGTGAACAAGCTCAGCCAATCGTCGGCTGGCGCTGGGGACCGCCGGGGCATAGGGTCGGGGGTATGAATACGTTTTTCGACATCGCGATCATTGTGATGCTGGCCGCAGTCGCCACCACCCTGGGGTTCGGGATCTACAGCCTGTACCGGGGCGGCGATTACGGCCGCTCGCACTCCAACAAACTTATGCGTTTGCGGGTCGTGCTGCAGGCGATCGCCATCGCCGTGCTGGTCGCCGCGATCTGGTGGAAGCGCACCCACCTCTGAGAAGGCGACCGCCGTGGTCCTGCTGAACCGCATCTACACCCGCACGGGCGACAAGGGCGCGACCCGCCTCGCCAGCGGCGAGCAGGTGGCCAAGACCCATCCGCGCGTCGAGGCCTATGGCGCGGTCGACGAGACCAACGCCCAGCTCGGCGTCTGCCGCCTGCACACCGCGGCGGACCCCTGGCTGGAAGCCGTGCTTGCCCGGATTCAGAACGAGATGTTCGATCTGGGAGCCGATTTGTCCACGCCCCAGAGCGCCGACCGGGCCGACCGCCCCGCCCTCCGCGTCACGCCAGGGCAGGTCGAGCAGCTGGAAAAGGACATCGACGAGGCCAACCGGGCGCTGGAGCCCCTGACCTCCTTCGTGCTGCCGGCCGGCTCGGCGCTGGCGACCCACCTGCACGTGGCGCGCACCGTCTGCCGCCGCGCCGAACGGGACGCCGTACGGCTGGCCGGGACCG
>CAZRKY010000020.1:0-20737 GCA_964600375.1 uncultured Caulobacteraceae bacterium
CGCGGTAGCCCGAGGCCAGCTCGAACATCCCATGATTCAGCGCATGGAACCCGGCGAGCGTCACGAACTGGAACTTGTAGCCCATGGCCCCCAGCTCGCGCTGGAACCGGGCGATGGTGTCCTTGTCCAGCTTGGCTTCCCAGTTGAACGACGGGCTGCAGTTGTACGCCATCAGCTTGCCGGGATGCTGCTTCTGGATCGCCTCGGCGAATTTGCGGGCGTCGTCGAGGTCCGGGTTGGAGGTCTCCCACCACAGGACGTCGGCGTATTTGGCGTAGGCCAGGCCGCGGGCGATGCAGTGGTCCAGGCCCGTACCTTCCTTGAGACAGAAGAAGCCTTCCGGCGTGCGGCTGTCTTCCTCGATGAAGGGCCGGTCGCGCTCATCGACGTCCGAGGTGATCAGGCGGGCGCTCTCCGCGTCGGTGCGGGCGACCGTCAGAGTCGGCACGCCCATGACGTCGGCGGCCAGGCGCGCGGCGATCAGGTTGCGCTCGTGCGCCGCAGTCGGGATCAGGACCTTTCCGCCGAGGTGCCCGCACTTCTTCTCGGACGCCAGCTGGTCTTCGAAGTGGACGCCCGAGGCGCCGGCTTCAATGAAGGCCTTCATGATCTCGAAGCTGTTTAGCGGGCCGCCGAAGCCGGCTTCGGCGTCGGCGACGATGGGGGCGAACCAGTCGCGCTGGGCGCCGCCTTCGGAATGCTCGACCTGGTCGGCGCGCTGCAGGGTGCGGTTGATGCGGCGGCACAGTTCCGGCGCGGCGTTGGCGGGGTACAACGACTGGTCGGGGTACATGGCCCCGGCGGTGTTGGCGTCGGCGGCGACCTGCCAGCCCGACAGGTAAATGGCCTTCAGGCCGGCGCGGACCATCTGCATGGCCTGGTTGCCGGTGACGGCGCCGAGCGCGTTCACGTAATCCTCGGTGTGGAGCAGCTCCCACAGCTTGTTGGCGCCGCGCTCGGCCAGGGTGTTGGCGATCACCACCGACCCGCGCAGACGCTGGACGTCCTCGGGGCTGTAGGGACGCTCGATGCCGTCGAAACGGCCGACCGGGGCATTGGGAACCAGGGCGCTGAAGGTGGTCACTGTCGTCTCCGTCGTCTCGATGGGGCGGCGGCCGCCCGTTCGATGAGAGAGAAACACAGGTTCGCGGCGTTGGCTGCGCCTCGGGCGGCGCAATTCGGGCTAACTTGTAACTCTTGTCACTTGATGACATTGTGAAGTTGTGACAACTTGCACAAATGGCTGAGACAGACCGCAAGATGTTCCTGGGCGGCAGGCTTAAGCGCCTCCGCCGCGAACTCGGCCATACCCAGACGCGGATGGCGTCCGACCTCGGTGTCTCTCCCAGCTACCTGAACCATCTGGAGCGCAACCAGCGGCCGATGACCGCTCAGGTGCTGCTGCGCCTCGCCCAAGCCTATGACCTGGACCTGCGCGCCTTCTCCGGCGACGCCGACAAGGGCTCCGAGGCGGATCTGCAAGAAGTCTTCGCCGACGCCATGTTCCGCGACCTGCCGATCCCGCGCCACGAAGTCACCGACCTGATCGAGAATGCGCCGGGCGCCTCCGAAGCGATCGTCCGCCTCTACCGCGCCTTCATGGACCAGCGCCGCCGCGAGAGCCTGGGCCTGTCCCCCACCCTGTCGGACGAGGCGCGCGAGGCGGGCGCGGAGCTAACCGCCGCCGACTGGGTGCGCGACCACATCCAGGCCCACCGCAACCACTTCGGCGAACTCGACGCCCTCGGCGAAGGCCTGGCCGCCGAGCTGAACGCCGCGCCTCACGGGTTCGAGGCCGCCGCGGCCGCCCGCCTCCAGGCTGACTGGCGCATTGAAGTGCGTATCCTGCCGGTCTCGGTGATGGTCGAATACGTCCGCCGTTACGACCCACACCGTCGTCGCTTGCTCCTGTCTGAGGTGCTGGACGCCCCTGCCCGCGCCTTCGCGGTGGCCTACCACCTGGGCTTCAACGCGTTCGGAGAGGTGCTCAACACCCTGGTCGAGGCCGCAGGCGCCCCCGACGTGCCGGCACGCCGCCTGCTCAAGGTTTCGCTGGCCAACTACCTGGCCGCCGCCATCCTGATGCCCTACGGGGCCTTCCACGCCGCCGCAGAAGAGCTGGGCTACGACATCGGCCTGCTCTGCGCCCGCTTCGGCGCATCCTTCGAACAGGTCTGCCACCGTCTCACCACCCTGTCGCGGGCCGGGGCCCGGGGCGTGCCCTTCTTCCTGATCCGCACCGACAACGCCGGCAATATCTCCAAGCGGTTCGCCTCCTCGGCCTTCCCGTTCAGCCGCTTCGGCGGCGCCTGCCCGCGCTGGAACATCCACGCCAGCTTCAAGGCGCCGGGCCGCATCGTCACCCAGGTGGTCGAGACCTTCGGCGACCAGACCCGCTACTTCACCCTGGCGCGCACCGTGGGCCGGGTGACGGGCGCCTATGGCGGCTCGGACGACGCGGAGCTGGCGGTGGGGCTGGGTTGTGAGCTGAAATACGCCGGGCGCCTTGTCTACGCGCGGGGTCTCGACCTGGCCGCCCCCAACGCCACCCAGATTGGTCCGACCTGCCGTCTGTGCGAGCGGCCAAACTGCCGCGAACGCGCCGCCCCGCCGATCACCCGCACCCTGACGGTCGACGAACTGGCCAAGACCGTGACGCCCTTCCCGTTTGCGCCAGGGCCGCGCTGATCCCCTCGTTCGACACCTTGGCCGTGTTATCGTCGCCGCCGAACGGAGGTCTCCCAATGCGCCAATCGGCAATCCTCATTCCGCTACTGGCCCTGCTGGGCGGGGCGGCCGCCGACGCCTCCTCGGCCGAGGCCGCCGCCGACGCACGGGCCCGCGTGGCCGGCACCCAGTGCAGGGCGGGAGAACGGGTGGCCTACAGCTGCGCCGTGGGCCGCAAGGTGGTCTCGGTGTGCATCACGGCGGGTCGCCAGGTAACCTACCGCTATGGTCCCTTGGGCAAACCCGAGATGACCGTCGCCTCGACCGGCCAGGACGGCAAGGCCCAGCGCAACGAGGTCATGCTGTCGGGCGGCGGCAACCAGCAGCACCTGCGCTTCAGCAACGGCGGTTACGAGTATGTCGTCTATAGCGGCATCACCGGACCGGGCTTCGACCCGCCCAACGTCCGGTCTTCCGGCCTGGTGGTGCTGCGCGGCAACGACGAGGTCTCCAGCAAGGAATGCCCTCGCAACGGCGAGCTGCAGCGCATCCCCTACGCCGACACGCAGTTCATCGCCGAAGCCACCGACCAGGATTACGAAGAGCAATACTAGGTTCGGCCGTGCGGGCCCGGGCCAGACACAAGAAAGGGCCGATCCCATGGGATCGGCCCTAACTTGGGTTCGGGCGGATCAGAGGGGCTGACCCGACGCCACCCAACTCGCCCGGCGTGCGCGATCGACGTCAGCGCGGCCGGAATCGGCAATTGGAAACAGCTCTCCGACTATTGATACAAAAGCGTAGCCGTTCGCAAGCGTGGCGATGCCGCAGGTTGCGCCCGATCGTCGCTCCCCGCCAGCGCAATTGCCCCGGTCGACAGGATCGGGCGTTTGACGCCATCCCTCCTTCCCTCGCCGCAGCCTGAAACCCTCAATCGGGTTCAATTCGCCCCTTCCCCCCGTCGCCGCATCCGCTAGCTTGCGGCCTCCGGCGGGGGCCGGACGGGGACCGCGCATGAATCGCCTGACGATCTTCATCATCATCGCCATGGTCGGCGGCATCGCCTTCGGGCTGTGGGCCTACGACAACTTTGAATATTTCGTCGGCGCCGGGACCAAGCCCCAGCTGCTGGACGGGTTGAAGGTCGTCACCGACATCTTCCTGCGCCTGATCAAGATGATCATCGCCCCGCTGGTCTTCGCCACCCTTGTGGCCGGCATCGCCCACATGGAAGACGCCGGTCAGGTCGGCCGCGTCGGCATGAAGACCATCTTCTGGTTCATCTGCGCCTCGCTGGTTTCGATCTCGATCGGCCTGGTGATGGTCCACATCCTGCAGCCCGGCGTCGGCCTCAACCTGCCCCTGCCCGGCGCCGGACAGGCGGCCGAGGCCGCGGGCGCGGTGGATATGGGCAAGTTCTCCATCGGCGAATTCATCACCCACGTGATCCCGACCTCGATCGTGGACGCCATGGCCAAGAACGAGATCCTGCAGATCGTCATCTTCTCGATCTTCGTCGGCACCGCCGTCGCCTCCCTAGATGACCGCGCGCCCGAGCTCATCAAGGTCGTCGACCAGGTCGCCAAGATCATGCTGAAGGTCACGGGTTACGTGATGCTGACGGCCCCCATCGCCATCTTCGCGGCCCTCGCCCGCGCCCTGGCCGAGCACGGCTACGGCATCATCGGCACCTACGCCGCCTTCGTGGGCGGCTTCTACCTGTCGCTGGGCCTGCTGTGGGGCCTGCTGATGCTGGCGGGCTTCCTGTTCGTCGGCTACCGCGTGCTGATCCTGATCGGCCTGATCCGTGAACCTGTGCTGCTGGCCTTCTCCACCGCCAGCTCCGAAGCCGCCTATCCCAAGACCCTGGAACTGCTGCAGAAGTTCGGCATCTCGCGCCGCGTCGCCAGCTTCGTGCTGCCGCTGGGCTACTCGTTCAATCTGGACGGGTCGATGATGTACTGCTCCTTCGCCACCCTCTTCATCGCCCAGGCCTACGGCATCGAGATGAGCGTGGCCCAACAGGTGACGATGCTGTTGCTGCTCATGGTCACCTCCAAGGGCATGGCCGGCGTCCCCCGCGCCTCCCTCGTCGTCATCGCCGCCACCCTCGCCTACTTCCGGCTGCCCGAGGAAGGCCTGCTGCTGATCCTGGCGGTGGACTTCCTGCTCGACATGGGCCGGTCGGCGACGAACGTGGTCGGGAACTCCGTGGCCTCCGCGGTGGTGGCGCGCTGGGAGGGCGAGCGCGTGGACAAACCGCCGGTGGCGCAGCCGGCTGCGTGACCTCCGGTTGGGGGCAAGCGTAGGGTTGTCAGGGGCCGCTTTCGATGTTGTCTCATTAATTCAGATACTTAAGCGGCCTGCCTGCGCGTTTGCCGCTGAGCCTCTTGCGCTCAAGCTGAAATGGCGCTGTGACTAACGACGTTATCAATCGGCGCGCGCCTCGCGCCTGCTGGAAGGCCTGACGATGAACACTCTCGGCATGAAGATCGCCGCCCTGTTCGCGGTTCTGCTGCTCCCCATGACGCTGGCAGGTTGCGGCATCAACGACATCCCGACCCGTGAGGAAGCCGCCAAGGCGCGCTGGGGCGATGTGCAGAGCCAGTACCAGCGCCGCGCCGACCTGGTGCCCAACCTCGTCGAGACCGTGAAGGGCTATGCGGCGCAGGAGCGCACCGTACTGAACGAGGTGATCTCGGCCCGCGCCCGGGCGACTTCGGTGAACATTGGGGCCGGGCAGGCCCCGACCGCCGCCCAGCTTCAGGAATACCAGGCGGCCCAGGCGGGCTTGTCCACTTCGCTCGGCCGCTTGCTGGTGACCGTCGAGGCCTATCCGGACCTGAAGTCGAACCAGAACTTCCTGGCCCTGCAGTCGCAGCTGGAAGGCACCGAGAACCGCATCGCGGTGGCCCGCCAGGACTACAACGCCGCGGTCCAGGCCTATAACACTTCGCTGCGAACCATCCCCTCGTCCTGGTGGAAGTTCATGTATCCGGAGTCCAAGCCCATGCCGCTGTTCAGCGGCAACGCGGCGGCCCAGACGGCGCCGACCGTGGACTTCGGCGCACCCAATCCCGGCGCGCCCGCAGGATCGGCGCCCGCCCCCGCAGCCCCCGGCGCCGCGCCCGGCTCCCCGCCCCCGGCGGCCCAGCCGGCGCCCGCCCAATGACACTTCGCCTTCCGGGCGTCGCCCGCTGGGCGGCGCTCGCCTTCCTGATCGTCGTCTCGGCGGTCGCCCGCCCGGCGCTGGCGGACCCGACCTTCCCGGCCCTGACCGGCCGCGTGGTCGATCAGGCCGACATCCTGTCGGCGGCCGACGAAGCGTCGCTGACGACCAAGCTCGCCGCGCTGGAGACGAAGAACACCGACCAGCTGGTCGTGGTCACGGTGCCGACCCTGCAGGGCTATGCCATCGAGGACTACGGCTACAAGCTGGGCCGCCACTGGCAGATCGGCCAGGCCGGCGCGAACAACGGCGTCATCCTCCTGGTGGCGCCCAACGAGCGAAAGGTGCGCATCGAGGTCGGCTACGGCCTCGAGGGCGTGCTGACCGACGCCTACTCCAGCCTGATCATCCAGCGCGAGATCCTGCCGCGCTTCCGCAGCAACGACTATCCGGGCGGCATCATCGCCGGGACCGACGCGATCATCGAGCAGCTGACGCTCGATCCCGCCGAGGCCCAGGCCCGCGCCGACCGGGCCGTCTCGTCGGGAAGCTCCAATTCGCCCGACGACTGGATCGTCCTGATCATCATCCTGCTGGTCGTCGCCCCGCACTTCTTCGTGCTGCTGGCGGTGATGGGGCTGTTCGGCGGCAAGGCCCGCAAGTGGGCGCGCTCCAGCGGCAGCCGTGGCTGGACCAGTGGGTCGAGCAGCGGTTCCAGCTGGTCCAGCGGCTCCAGCGGCGGCTTCTCCGGCGGGGGCGGTTCCTTCGGCGGCGGCGGCTCTTCGGGAGGATGGTGAGATGACGACGCTCAGCCCTGAGGACCACAAGCGCATCAATGCGGCCATCGCCAAGGCGGAGTCCGCCACGTCCGGCGAAATATTCTGCATCCTGACCCGGCAGACGTCCGAATACCGTGAGACACCCTTCGCCTGGGCGGCAGCGGCGGCCCTCGTCGCTCCCGCCGTCCTGATCCCGCTCGGATTCAGCGTCGCCTGGTTTGACTGGGTTCCCGGTTTCGGAGGCTGGACGTCGGGGCACTCTGCAGCGGCCGACACCACCGTAGCGACAACCCTGTTCGCCTATGCCGTGACCCAGGCCCTCGTCTTCCTGGTCTCGGCCGTCATCGTCTCCGTTCCGCCCATCCGCAGGGCGTTGACGCCCCGTTCGGTCAAGCGCGCGCGGGCCCACCGCACAGCCATGGAGCAGTTCCTGTCCAAGGGACTGCACCTCACCAGCGGCCGCACCGGGGTGCTGATCTTCGCCTCCCTGAACGACCGCGTCGCCGAGGTCATCGCCGACGAGGGCATCTACGCCAAGGTGAAGCCCGAGGTGTGGGAACAGGCCATCCAGCGCCTCACCGAGGGTCTCGGCCGCGACGCCCCAGCCGACGGCTTCGTGTCAGCCATTGAACTGTGCGGCGCGGTGCTGGCCCAACACTTCCCGCCGGGCGCGACCAACCCGAACGAAATCGCTGACGGTCTGGTCGAAATCTGAATGGCCTTTGCCGTCATCGCCGCGGTCATCCTCTTGCTGGCGGCCTACTTCGCCATCGCCTGGGCGCTGGAAAAGGCGGGGTGGATCAAGCTCGAGGCGCCCAAAGGCGGCTGGCCGCGGCGCGAGCGCCGCGACGCTCCCGTGACGCCGAGCCACAGCGCGAGCCCGCCGCGCGGCGGCGGAAATTTCGGCGGTGGAGGGGCTTCCGGTGACTGGTAGGGGTCCAATTCCGGTCCGAAGCGTTTAGGCTCCCGCCAATGCCTCGGATCATGACCTACAACGTCCACCGTTGCGTCGGTGTCGACCGCAAACTCGACGTCGACCGTATCGCGGCCGTCATCGCCGAGTATGAACCCGACGTCGTGGCCCTGCAGGAACTGGACGTGGGACGGGCGCGGACCGGCGGCGTGGACCAGGCCCACGCCATCGCCGAGCAACTGCAGATGACCTTCCACTTCAACGCCGCCATGCGGGTGGAGAAGGAACAGTACGGCGACGCCATCCTGACCTCCCGGCCCGAACGGCTGGTCAAGGCCGGGGCGCTGCCGACGGTGAGGGGCGTCCCGGGGCTGGAGCCGCGCGGAGCCCTGTGGCTGGCGGTCGACTTCGACGGGGTCGAAGTCAATGTCCTGACCACCCACCTGGGCCTGGTGCCGCGCGAACAGCGGCTGCAAGCCGCGGCCCTGATCGGCAAGGAATGGCTGGGCGATCCGCGCTGCGCCGATCCGACCATCCTGGTCGGCGATTTCAACGCCACCGCCCTGACCCGTCCCTACCAGGCGTTCATGACCGTGCTGGCGGACGGCCAGCGGGCCGAGGGCGTCGGGCGCGCGGTTCCGACCTTCCCGTCCAGCTTCCCCGTCCTGCGCATCGACCACGTCTTCGTCAGTCCGCGCATCCGGGTGACCAGGGTGCAGGCGCCGCTGTTTCCGCTGGCACGCGCCGCATCTGACCACCTTCCGCTTGTCGTCGACTTCGACATCCTGGCGGCTGCTCAATCCGCGGTCGTCCCCTCCGCGGCGTGAGCCCGCCGCACGGTTTCCTTCAGCACGCGTGACAGCCGGCCCCGGCGCCAGGGCCGCCAGGCGTCCGCCGGCGAGGCCGGATCGCCCAACTGCCACTCGGCGATCCACTTCGACAAGGCCGACGCCGGTTCCTGTCCCAGGCGCGTCATCTGCCCTTCGGTGAGGCCGGCGATGGTCGCGCCCAGCGTCGCCGTGACCGCGAAGGCGGCCTCGAACTGACGCTGATCGATGCCGAGGAAGTGCGACACCAGCCGCGCCCGGAAACCGCGGATGAATTCCGCCGCCAGCGAGTCTTCCGCGGCCTCGATGGCCAGGTCGCACTCGGTGTCAAAGCCGCATGAGCGGTTGTTCAGATTCGTCGAACCCACCCGCAGCAGGGCGTCATCGATGATGGTGACCTTTGAGTGGACAATGATCGTCCCACCCTTGGCGGTGCGTGGAGTCCAGGCGCTGAAGCGGCCGTGAAGGTCGGCCTCGCGCAACCGTTCCAGCAGGGCCGTACGCGCGCCGTCCATAGCGGCCTTGTCGAACCAGCTGGGGCTTTCGGCGGTCGAGACGATCACCACCTCCGGGCCGTCGGGCTCCTCCAGCCGGTCGGCCAGGGCCGCCGCGATCAGCGGAGACGTGAAGTACTGGTTTTCGAGGTAGATCAGCCGCCGGGCGCGCGCGATCGCTTCCAGGTGCAGGGCTTCATTCTCGCGCACTCCGGCCGCCCCCCGCCAGGCCGGTTCGGTCCGCGCGATGCCCACGGTGACGTCCTCCAGATCCGCTTTCACGGAATCCGGCCAGGGGTCGTGGCGAACCTGCACCGGGTGCAGGGTTTCGCCGACGGCCACGCGCCAGCGCTCGCGTGCGAGGTCGCCTAGCGCCTTTGCAGCCGCGCCGTCGACCATCATCATCACCTCGTGCCGCGGCGGGTACGGCAGGCCGTAGGGCGTGAAACGCCGCGCGTCGTCCTCGATGTGGTCGCTGCTGTCCCATCGGTCGACGGAAACATCGCCGCCGCCGCTGAAAGCCACCGCGTCGTCGATGACGATGACCTTCTGGTGGTGACAGCCGCCCACCGGCCGGGCCCGATCCAGCCGGAAGTTGACGGTCTTGGTCCTGAACCAGGCTTGGGCGCGCTGGGGGAAGAACCCCTGCGAGAAGGCGATTGGCAGCGGCGACCGCCAGATCAGCAGGCGCACGTCCAGTTCAGGCCGCTCGCGCACCAGGCGGCGCAGGATGTGGCCGATTTCGGCGGCGGGCCCGGACTCGTCAAGCACCAGGCGCGTGCGGGGGTCGAATTGCCAGCCCAGCAGGATCACTGACCTGCGCGCGTTCTCCAGCGCCTCGCGCAGCGCCGCGAAATAGGCGGCGTTCTCCATCAGCAGCGCCACGCGCCCGGCGCGTTCGGTCCGCCAGCATGTGCTTCCGGGCTGCAGCAGCACGGTCTGATCCCCCAGGGGCGGCCGATCCAGGATCCCCGACCACCACCGAACGCCTCGCCCCGCCCAAGGTTCGCACCCGGTTAACAGCTCGGCTCTCAAGCGCATCTCTAGCATGGCCGCGAGACTCGACCGCTTCGGAAACAGGCCTGTGACACCGGGCACACAGGCCAGATGCTTGCAGAATGTTCATCATCGCGATGGTTGCGGGCGAACGCAGGTTGGCGGATAAGCCTTGCTGTCGCTCCAGCGGGGGACCGGCCGTGCATGCCCTTATCGACCTGATCGCGACCCTGATCGCCGCCCTCACGGCGGCGGCCTTCGCGCAATTCGGCATCGACCTGCAGCCTTCGGACAAGCAGCCCGAGGACCGCGAGGTTCGCCGCACCGACCAGCGCGCCCCAGCGTCCAAGACCGACGCCGTATTCGTCCGGACCCGCCAAGACTGTTGAGAAGTCTGTGGGCGGGCGGGCCTGATTCGTTAACGCCGCCTTAATCTGCTTTGCGCCGCGATTGCACTCCGTTAGGGTCACTCGACGCGCGAATTTCAACGCAGAAAGCGATGCTCGCGCGCGATTCAACAAGAGCCGCGCATGAGAGTCAAAACCAGATCCCCTCTGAACCTGTCCGCCCCGGTTGAACCGGCCGGTGAGGACAAGGCGCCGGAATCGCAGGCGGAATCCGCCGCGCCCGCCGCCAACGCACCGGCTGAAAAGCCGCTCGTGCGAGCGCGCACGCGCATGAGTCCGGCCGCGGTGACCTACCGCACCACCCGCCGTCCGTCGGCGCCGTCCGATACCCCGACCGCCGAGCCCAAGGCGGCCGGCGCCCGGTCGGAGCCGCGTTCGCCCGAGGCTCCCCCGCGTACGGCCAAGGCCGCCGTGGAACCGACGCCCACCCCGGTGATTGAACCTGTCATGCAGACGCCAGACGCGCCGCCCGCCCCGCGCCCGGCCGCAAAGCCGGCCGAGGCGCCCGTGGCCCCAGCGATCACCAAGGCGCACAAGCCCGCTCGCTTCGCCTATTTCGTCGCCGCGCTTGCCGCTGTGGTCTGGGCCGCCGGCGTCACCGCCTTCATCATCGGATACCAGGGCGGCTTCCGCGCCTTCGACTACACGCCCTTCACGGCCACGGTGCTGGGTTTGCTGGCGCTTGCGCCGGTGGGCCTGGTCTTCGCGATGGCCTATGTCGCGCGTCAGGGTTCGCGCCTGGCCGTTGAGACCAGCCGCGCCCGCGCCCTGTCCGACGCGATGGTGGCTCCGGCCGCCCACGCCTCGGGCGAGACGGCCGATGTCGTTCGCCTGATGCGGGCCGAGATCGATGAGGCGACCGCCGCAGCGGCCCGGGCCCGCGACGAGCTGACCCTGCTCAAGGAGACCCTCGCGCTGCAGACCCGCGAACTGACCCAGGCCGCCGAACTGGCTTCGCGCACGGCCAAGAGCCTCGAACAGACGCTGGGCAAAGAGCGCGAGCAGATGACGAAGCTGACCGCGGGGCTCGAAGCCCAGGCGCTCGGCATCGTCGAGGCCGTCGAACGCCAGACCCGCACCACGTCGGAAGTCTCCGACCTCGCCCAGGCCCAATTGAGGGAGGCCGAAGCCGCGCTCACGGCCCGCGCCGCCGATCTGGCCGCCGCCGCCGGAGAGGCCCAGGACGCCGCGCGCCTGGCCGCCGACGACCTCGCCCGCCAGACCATCCGCCTTGAAACCGCCGGCACCGGCGTCGCCGAACAGATCCGGTCGGTGGAGGAAGGGCTGTCGCAACAGCGCGCCGCCCTGGTCGCGGCCGGCTACACCCTGCGCACCGACCAGGAGGACTTCTCCGCCCAGGTCGAAACCCAACGCGCCCAGCTGGCCGAGGCCCTTTCGCACACCCAGACGGCATCCAATGAACTCACCGAGGCGTCCGCCCGCGGCGCCGAGGCCCTGTCCAGCCTGGTGGTTGACGCGGCGGCCCATGCAACCGCCTTCGCCGAGCTGACCCAGACCGAACGCGACGCCTTCCAGGAGCGCATCGCCGAAGCCCTGGAGCGCTTCACCCAGCTGGCCGCCGAGGCCCGCGAGGACCTGACCAGCGAGACCAGCCAGGCCCTGGCGTCGCTGACCGGCGCCGCCGAGGAGGCGCGCAAGGCCGCCGACGCCGCCGCCGACGCCGCCCAGGCGCGGATCGACAATCTCGGAGAAGCCGCCTTCGACGCCGCCCGCCGCGCCGACGAAGCGTTTGAGTCCCGCCTTTCCGCGGCCAAGCGCCTGTTCGACGAGTCTGCGTCCCTTATCGACGCCGCCGGAGAGCGCGCCCACGAGCGGCTCGACAGCAACCTGGGCGAAGTCCGCAGTTCGGTCACCGATCTGGAGGCCGTGCTGGCCGAGATCGACGAGCGCGCCGCACGCATGCCCGTCGACACCAAGGACCGGGTCGAAGAGATCCGCGCCTCGGTCAAAGAGGGGCTTGAAGCCATGGCTGCGTCGGCCCGCAAGGCCGCCGATGATACCCAGGCCGTGGACGCCGCGTTCCAGGAGCGGGTCAAGCGCAACTACGACATGCTGTCGGAAGCCGTGAAGCTGATGGGTCTGGTGTCGGGCGGTTCGCCCCAGCCGCGCCCCCGGCCCGAGCCGGAAGCCGGCCGCCGACGGGACCCTGCACCCGACGCGCGCCCTGCCCCGACCGCTCCCGAGGCCCAGCCCGCCGCCTCAACCGAAGCCGGCCTGCGTCCGCGCCTGAAGCTGACCCCGGCCGAGCCTGAGGCGCGCGAATTCGCCGCTCCCGCCGCCCGTGGCCGCGAGGGCTGGACCTGGCGTGACCTGCTGGGCTCCATGGAAGGCGGCGCCGACGTCGCCGAGCCCGTCGAAGACGACGAACTGGCTGACCGGATGATCGAGGAAATCCACCGCCTGGGCGTCGATCCCAACGCGCTCCTGCCGCGCTCACGCGTGGAAGCCGCGGCTGAGGCTCACCAGGTGGGAGCCCCGGATACGGCTCGCGAGATCGTTCGTCGCGTGGCGCCTGCCGCCGCCCGCCGCATCTCGCGCGCAGTGTTGACCGATCGGGGCATGCGCGAGCAGGCCGACCGCTTCCTGGCGGTCTACGAGGCCCGGCTGAACGAGGCGGTCCGCCGCGACCCGGAGGGCTTCATGACCATGGCCCTGCTGGCGTCCGAACCCGGGCGCGCCTTCCTGTTGATCGACGCCGCCATCGGCGACCTCGGCTAGGATCTTGCGCCGCCTCAGCCTCGACGTCCGCGCCGAGGCGTGGCCGATCCACGGCCGTTTCGCCATCGCCCGCGGCGCCAAGACCCAGGCGGACGTGGTGGTCGCGCGGCTCGAAAACGGCATGGGTTGCGGCGAATGCACGCCCTATGCGCGCTACGGCGAAAGCGTCGAGAGCGTGCTGGCACAGATCGAGGGCGTCCGTCGCGCGTTCGAGGCGGGCTGTGATCGTGAGCAGCTGCAGACGCTCCTGCCCGCGGGCGCCGCGCGCAATGCGCTGGACTGCGCGCTCTGGGACCTGCAGGCCAAGCGAACGGGCGTCCGGGCCTTCGAACGCGCCGGGCTCAGGGCGCTGGTCTCGCGGACCACCGCCTTCACCCTTTCGCTGGACGAGCCCGAGGCCATGGGCCTGGCGGCCCGGGCGAACGCGCATCGGCCCGTGCTGAAGCTGAAGATCGGCGGCGGCGATGATCTGGACCGGGTGGCTTCGGTCCGCGCGGCCGCGCCGGACTCCGCCCTCATCGTCGACGCCAACGAATCCCTGCCGTTCGACGACCTGCGCCGGCTGTGCGACGAATTCCACAGGCTCGGCGTGAAGCTGATCGAGCAGCCCCTCAAGGCCGGCGAGGACGCCGCGCTCGAGGGCTTCGACAGTCCCGTCCCACTGTGCGCGGACGAGAGCCTGCACACCCGCGCGGACCTGGACGCCTGTGCGCGCCGGTACGCCTGCATCAACATCAAGCTCGACAAGACCGGCGGGCTCACCGAGGCGCTGGCGCTGAAAGCGCAGGCGCAGACGGCGGGCTTGCAGATCATGGTGGGCTGCATGGTCGCGACCTCCCTGGCCATGGCGCCCGCGATGCTGCTGGCGCAGGGCGCTGACTGGGTCGATCTCGACGGCCCGCTCTTGCTCGAGCGCGACCGGGACCCGGGCCTGGTCTACGAGGGCTCGGTGATCGGCCCGCCCGATCCCGTCGTCTGGGGCTGAAGCACCGCCAGGCGGCGCAGGGTCATGGCTGCCGCGAGACCCAGGCCGGCCAGCACCGCCATCGCCGCGTAGCCACCCGTTCCGTACTCGTCGAACAAGGGGCCCGACATGACGGTCGCCAGCCCCAGCAGCACGCCTGACGACAGGGCCGAACTGAGCATGTTGGCCACCGAGACGCTCTGGGGCGGGCTGAGCCGCTCGACCATCTGCAGACCGGCCAGGAAGGTCGCGGCGAAGCTAAGGGCGTGCAGCAATTGCAGCGGCCACAGCAGCCACAGCGGCGGCAGGAAGGCCATCGCGGTCCAGCGGAACACGGCCGCGCCCCCCCCGACCATCAACATCGCCCAGGGACCCCACTTCAGGCGCCAGGGCTCCATCAGCCACATGAACAGGATTTCGGCCACCACCCCGGCCGCCCACAGGAGCCCGATCACGCCTTCGGAGAGGCCCTGCCCCCGCCAGACGAGGGTGGAGAACCCATAGCTGAAGGCGTGGGCGGCCTGGATCAGGCCGACGGCGCCGATGGCCACCATGAACCAGCGATCGCCCAACAACTGGCCCAGCCCCCGGAAGCGATCGGCCGCCCGCGTGGTCTCGCCGCCCTCATGCACGAATTCCTCGGGGAGCACGTGGAGGGCGGCGGCGCCCGCGAAGAGGCAGGTCAGGCTGATGGCGATGATGACGCTGTCGCCAGGCTGGAAAGTCAGGAACCAGCCCATCCCGATGCTGGCGGCGATGAAGGCCACCGATCCGGCGCTCCGCGCCACGGCGAAGATGAACCCTTCCCGCCGCGCGGCCCTTAGCGTCAGAACATCGGTCAGCGGGATCACCGAGCCGAACGCCGTCGCCCCCACGAACCAGAGCGGCAGCCAGAAGGCCAGGCCGTGAACGAGGCCCATGCCGCCGATCGTCGCGGCTGCGATCAGGCAAAGGATCGCGATCGGCGTGCGGCGCAGACGGAAACTGTCACCCCAGACCGCCAGCAAAGGCCCGGTCACCAACCGCGCCAGCATCGGCGCCGCCAGCACGACGCTGATTTCCGCGCCGCTGAGCCCTTTCTCGCGCAACCACAGTGCGATGAACGGCAGGTTCACCCCGTTGGCGAGGAACACCAGGGCGTAAAACAGTCCCGATCTAAAGACCCCGTTCATGAACTCGCCCTAGCAAAGTCGCGAAGCTCAATGCTCACCTTCGGGCGAGCATTGTAATTTGAATGCCTTGCTCTTGACCTTGAGCATGTTGGATCGGACAGACGCTGTATGCCCGCTTTCGAAACCACGCCTCAGCGCCGCGACCTCTATCCCGAGATCGAACCGTTCGCCTACGGCTGGATGCCGACCGAATCCGCCCATGAAGTCTATTACGAAGAGTGTGGATCGCCGGGCGGAAAACCCTGCCTGATCCTGCACGGTGGGCCCGGCGGGGCGATTAACTCGGGCATGCGCCGGTTCTTCAATCCGGACCTGTGGCGCATGGTGCTTTTCGACCAGCGCGGATGCGGCCGTTCTCGCCCCCACGCGGTGCTGGAAGACAATGACACCTGGAAGCTGATCGAGGACATCGAGCGCCTGCGCGTGAAGTGCGGCGTCGAGAAGTGGACAGTCTTCGGCGGATCGTGGGGCTCCACGCTCGCGCTTGCCTACGCCATCACCCATCCAGATCGGGTCGAGAGCCTGATCCTGCGGGGCATCTTCCTGCTCACCGAGAAGGAGTTGCGTTGGTTCTACCAGGACGGCGCCTCGATGATCTTCCCGGATGCCTGGGAGCATTTCCTGGCCCCCATCCCGGAAGCCGAACGTGGCGACCTGATGAACGCCTACTACAAGCGCCTCACCGCCGGCGATCAAAAGACCCGCGAACAGGCCGCCATCGCGTGGTCGAGCTGGGAAGGCGATACCGTCTCGGTGAAGGGCCCGGCGGCCCGCCCCGAGAAGTTCGCGGAGGCCGACTTCGCCATCGCGTTCGCACGGCTGGAGTGCTGGTACTTTGTCAACAAGGGCTTCCTGCCGGAAGACGGCTGGATCCTGAAGAACGTCGATCGGATTCGTCACATCCCCGCCTGGATCGTGCAGGGGCGCTTCGACGTGGTCACCCCGATGAGCGGGGCTTGGGCCCTGAAGAAGGCCTGGCCAGAGGCGCGACTGGAAGTGATCGGCGACGCCGGCCACGCCTCGACCGAACCCGGGATCATCGACGCACTGGTGCGCGCCGGAGACCTGGCGGGGCGGCTCTAGGCCATTCTAGGATTTCCCCGACGCCTGGGCGGGAGGCTGCGGCGACGTGGCGCCCTTGGCGGCGGCCTTCTCAAGCCGCTCGTGCAGCGCGAATCCGATGCGACGCGCGGGCTCCTCCGGCGATTCCTTGGGTTCGGCTGACAGCATCAAATTGAGCTGACTGTAGTGCTGCACCAGCCGCACCGGCTTTCCGAAGCTGTTCTTGCCGTAAAACAGGATCAGGTCCGGGGCCCAGAAGCCGAGGTCCTCCATGCGGAAGACGCCATCGCCGGGCGAACCGACGAACTTCGCGCCCACCTCCTGGGAGGGATCGAGCTTGCTCTCGAAATCCTGGATCAGGCGCGACATCCGCGCGAAGGCCCACTCCGCCGGGCTGGCCCTGTTGGTCAGGCCGCGCGCCAGGGCTTCACAGTCCTCGGGCGAGGACCAGGCCGTCACCGGGACAATGGGCTCGCCGGCATCGGTCTGCTCCGGCGTGCCGGCCGCAGCCGCCGACGGCGCGTCCTCGGCGGCCTCGTCAAGCAGGGAAGAGGTGGTCCTGGGCTGGTCGTCTTTGCTGATCATTCAGGCACCTAGAAGAGGCCGCGCCCCTTAGGCAACTCCATATACCGGTGAACCCGCACGGACTGGACCAGGCCGAAACCGATCATCACGGTGATCATGACCGTGCCGCCATAGCTGAGCAGAGGCATCGGCACGCCCACGACCGGAGCCAGTCCCATCACCATCGCGCCGTTGATCAGGACGTAGAGGGCGAAGGTCGCCGTGACGCCGGCGGCCGCCAGACGGCCGAAGTGGCTGTGCGACAGGCTGGCGATCCTCAGCGAGGTGGCGATGATCAACCCGAACACAACGAGCACCGTGAAGCAGCCGACGAAGCCAAATTCCTCGGCGACCGTGGCGAAGATGAAGTCGGTCTGCTTCTCGGGCAGGAAGTTCAGCTGGCTCTGCGTGCCCAGCCCGTAGCCTTTGCCGAGCAATCCGCCGGACCCCATGGCGATCAGCGACTGCATGATGTGATAGCCCGACCCCGAAGGGTCCTTTTCCGGGTCGAGGAACGTCAGGATCCGATCGCGCTGATAGTCATGCAGGACAAACAGCACAAACGGCGGAATGGCCGCGGCGACCGCGGCGACACCGGCGATGATGACCTTCCAGCTGAGCCCGGCCATGAACATGACCGCCAGGCCGGTCAGCGCAATCAGCATGGCGGTGCCGAGGTCGGGCTGGTGGGCGACCAGCAAGACCGGGACGCCGATCATGGCCACAGGGATCAGCAGCTTGAACGAGAAGCGGGCGTCACGGGCCGAGGCCGCATGGTAATAGCGCGCAAGCCCCAGGACGATGGCCACCTTCATGATCTCGGATGGCTGGATACGCGTGAAGCCGAGGTTCAGCCAGCGGGTCGCGCCCATGGCCGTGTAGCCGAACAGCTCCACACAGATCAGCAGGATGAGCGCCACCGCATAGACCGGATAGGCCAGGCTCATCCAGACGCGCAGGTCCACCAGCGCCAGCAACAGCATCAGCAGGAAGCAGGCGCCGAAGCGCAACAGGTGCTTGGCCGCCCAGGGCTCCCACGAGCCGCCGGCGACCGAGTAAAGCATCATCGCCCCGACGCCGGCGATGATCGCGGTCAGGCCCGCGAGGCGCCAGTCGATCTCCCCCAGCTTGCTGGGCAGTCGCTCACGCTGGCCGGGGCGGGTCAGGGCGGAGGCGGTCAATGCGGTTCCTCCACCGGGCCGCTGATCCGCGCGGCCGCCTCGTCGGTCGGCGCCGGGCCGGTCGGTTGATAAACGTCGGGTTCGCCGCCGCTGGGCGCATCGCTGGGGGCGCCCTGGTTGGGCAGCGGGCGCTCGATGCGGGCGCGCATGTCGGGGTCCTTGAGCAGCGCGGTGCGCATGATCTCACGCCCGCGCGGCGCTGCGGCCAGGGCGCCGCCCACGCCGTGTTCGACGATGATGGCCATGGCATAGCGCGGCGCGTCATGCGGCGCGAAGGCGACGAACAGGCCGTGGTCCTTGCGCTTCCACTCCGCAGCCTTGCGCGATTGTCCGTCCTTGTAGTCGCGAACCTGGGCGGTGCCGGTCTTGCCGGCCATCAGGATGTCGCCAAGGCCCAGCTGGCTCGCGCGGTAGGCGGTGCCGCCCACGTCGTTGGCCACGGCCGCCATGCCGGCGCGCACGATGTCCAGGTGCTCCTGCGAGAACGGCAGATCGGGAACCTCGGCCCCGCTCGGCTCGGCCCGGCCGCCGATCGAGCGGACCAGGCGGGGCTGCACGGCCTTGCGTCCATTGGCGATCCGCGCGGCCATCACCGCCAGCTGCAGGGCGTTCACCTGCAGCGCGCCTTGCCCGATGGCCACCGACAAGGTCTCGCCGGCATGCCATTCGGGGTCACGCGCGAAGGTCTTTCGCTTCCAGTCCGTGTCCGGAACCAGGCCTCTCTTCTGGTTGCCGAAATCGCGCTCGCTGAACTTGGACTGGAAGCCGAGCGCCCGTGCAGCGGAGGCGATCCGATCCACGGTGGCGCGGTTGCTCATGGCGTAGAAGTAGGTGTCGCAGGAGTTCTTGATCGCGTTGTGCATGTCCATGGAGCCGTGGCCCCCGGCGCGCCAGCAACGAAACGTCCGCCCGCCGAAGTGGTAGCCGCCCGTGCAGGTCACCCGTTCCTTCGGATTGATCCCCGCCGCTAGAATGGCCAGGGCAGTGGTCATCTTGAAGGTCGAGCCCGGCGGAAACAGGCCGCTCAGAGCCTTGTCCAGCAGCGGCTTGCGCTCGTACTCGCTGAGCAGCTTGTAGGTCTTTGATGGCACGCCGCCGACGAACAGATTGGCGTCGAACGCGGGGGCGGACATCATGCAAAGGACATCGCCGTTACGTACGTCCATGACGACCGCGGCGCCAGATTCCTCGCCGAACACGTCCAGCGCCCGGGTCTGCACGTCCGCGTCCAGGGTCAGGACAACATCGGAGCCGGGCTTGGGCGCCTTGGTGTTCTCCGCGTCCTCGCCGACCTGACGGCCGCCGGCGTCGACTTCGACGCGCTGCACCCCGGGTTCGCCGCGCAGTTGCTCGTCCAGCGAGCGCTCGATGCCCTGCTTGCCGATGCGATAGCCGGGGTGGTGCAGGATGGGATCGGGCTCCTTGCCCGCTTCCTTGATCCGCTCGATGTCGCGGTCGGAGACCTTGGCGACGTAGCCGATGACGTGGGCGAAGGCGCCGCCGAACGGGTAGAAGCGCGCCTCGTTCACGTCCGCCATGACGCCGGGCATCTGGGGCGCGTGCAGATTCACACGGGCGAACTCTTCCCAGGTCAGATCGGTGGCCACCGCGACGGGAACGAACCGAGGGCTCTGGTTGATTTCACGCAGGAGAGTCCGTCGGCGCGCCGCAGTGGCGGGCAACAGCTGGGCGACCTCGTCCAGCGTGGTGTCGAGGTCCTTGGTCTCGTCGCGGATCACGAGCAGGCGGAAGCTCGGCCGGTTGCCGGCCAGAACCACGCCGTTGCGGTCCTTGATCAGCCCGCGCGGCGGCGGGATGAGGCGGAGGTTGAACTGGTTCTCCGCCGACATGGAGCGGTAGCGGCTAGTCTGCAGCGTCTGCAGGTAGGCCAGGCGGACAGATAGAGCGGTCAACCCCAACGCGCTGAGGCCGCCGAGCAGGAAGGTGCGACGCAGGAACCCGCCCTGCCGTTCGTTGACGTCTTCGAAGAAGATCGAGGGACCGCTCATCGGAACCGCACGTCCCCGTCGTCAAACCGCTCGAGCAGGAAGTTCGCGGCTGGGAACAGGGCGATGGTGGCCAAAGCCTGGAGCAGACCTGCGAAGATGCTGGGGGCCGCGCCGGCATCGAGCGTCACGAACAGCCAGGCCACCGTGTAGGCCGCCAGGGTCGCGCCGGCGTACCAGAAGAACAGCACCAGGGTTTCCTGGCCCTGGATTAGCCCGCGCACAGCCAGGATAACCCCGTAGACCCCAAGCATCACCACAGCCCACAGGCCGAGCGATCCGCCCCATAGCAGGTCGAGGAACAGGCCGCTCAGCAGGAGGGCGATCGGCGCCAGAACGGAGGGGCGGATCAGTGGCCAAGCAAAGGCCAGGACCATCGGGAATATCGGTTCGGGCAGCGACAGCTGGAACAGTCGCGCCGGCGTTCCAAACAACACCGTCAGCGCAGCCGCGACCAGGGCGGGGATCAGAATCCAGTCCTGCGGGCCTACAACCCGGACCTGGTAGCCCCGTCTCACCGCGGGCCCCCGTTCGACATGCGGTTGTAGGGCACCGGCCGCGTCGGCGTACCGTCCGGGCGGCGCGCTGGGGCGGAGGATTTCTTCTTCGGTGCGGGCGGCGGCGGCGTCGCCTTGCGGGCCGCAGCCGTCGAGGGGGGCGCCGTCACCGTATTGGCGGCGCGCGCAGGGGGCGCTGCAGGCGGTCGGGCGGGCGAGGCTGTGGCAGGGCGTGCAGCGGCCGGCCCGGGGCGGGTCGCATTTGCCGCCGGAGGAGCAGCGGCAGGCCGGACAGCCGGC
>CAZRKY010000021.1:0-20655 GCA_964600375.1 uncultured Caulobacteraceae bacterium
GCAACCGTCGCCGCCGACAAGCCTCGCAAGTCGGCCGTGCTGGGGTCCGGCTTCTCGCGCGCCATGGCCCTGCGGGCCGCCGGGGACGCGTTCCGCAAGCTGGATCCGCGCAAGCTGACCCGCAATCCGGTGATCTTCGCCACCTGGGTCGTGGCGCTGCTGTCCACGGTCTCTGCGATCATCGCGATCCGGGACGGCCAGGCCGCGGGGTTCGCGGTGCAGGTGTCCGGCTGGCTTTGGGCCACGGTGCTGTTCGCCAACTTCGCCGAGAGCGTCGCCGAGGGTCGCGGCAAGGCGGCGGCCGACAGCCTGCGCATGGCCAGGGTGACGACCAAGGCCAAGGTCATCGTCGATCCCAAGACAGGCCTGGCCGTGCCCACCCCCGCCCATGAGCTGCATCCCGGCGCCATCGTGCTGGTCGAGGCCGGCGACGTGGTCCCGGCCGACGGCGAGATCATCGAGGGCATCGCGTCCATCAACGAGGCGGCCGTCACCGGCGAATCCGCGCCGGTCATCCGCGAGGCCGGCGGCGATCGCTCGGCGGTGACCGGCGGCACCACGGTGGTGTCGGACTGGATCAAGATGCGCGTCACCTCGCAGCCCGGCTCGACCTTCCTCGACCGCATGATCGCCATGGTCGAGGGCGCCGACCGCCGCAAGACGCCCAACGAGATCGCGCTCGCGGTGCTGCTGGCCGGCCTGACCCTGATCTTCCTTATCGCGGTGGTCACGCTCCTGGGCGTGGGCGCCTACTCGGGGGTCAGGCTCGACCCCCTGGTGCTGGGCGCGCTGTTCATCACCCTCATCCCAACCACAATTGGAGGCCTGCTCTCCGCCGTCGGCATCGCCGGCATGGACCGGCTGCTCAAGGTCAATGTCCTGGCCACTTCGGGCCGGGCGGTGGAGGCCGCGGGCGACTGCGACACCCTGCTGCTGGACAAGACCGGCACCATCACCTTCGGCAACCGGATGGCCACAGAGGTCATCGCCCAGCCGGGCGTGCGCCCCGAGGCGGCCCTGCGCGCCGCCCTGATGGCTTCGCTCGCCGACGAGACTCCGGAGGGCCGCTCGATCATCGAACTGGCGCGCGGCCTGGGCCTGACCGCCGAGGCCCCCAAGGGCGCCAAGGTCGTGCCCTTCAGCGCCACGACCCGCCAATCGGGCATCGACGCCGGCAAGGACTCCTGGCGCAAGGGCGCGGTCGATGCGGTGCTCAAGTCGCTGGACATCAAGCCTTCGGAAGTCAGCGACGAATTCTCCGCCGCCGTGGACCGCATCGCCCGCTCGGGCGGCACGCCCCTGGCGGTGGCCGAGAACGGCCGGCTGGTCGGCGTCATCCACCTGAAGGACGTGGTCAAGCCGGGCGTGAAGGAGCGCTTCGCCGACCTGCGCCGCATGGGCATCCGCACCGTGATGATCACCGGCGACAACCCGATCACGGCGGCCTCCATCGCCTCGGAGGCCGGGGTCGACGACTTCCTCGCCGAGGCCACGCCCGAGGACAAGCTGCGCCTGATCCGCACCGAACAGGCGGGCGGGCGGCTGGTGGCCATGTGCGGCGACGGCGCCAACGACGCCCCCGCCCTGGCCCAGGCCGACGTCGGCGTCGCCATGCAGACCGGCGCCCAGGCGGCGCGCGAGGCCGGCAATATGGTCGACCTCGATTCCGACCCGACCAAGGTCATCGAGATCGTCGAGGTGGGCAAACAGCTGCTGATCACCCGCGGCGCGCTCACGACCTTCTCGATCGCCAACGACGTGGCCAAGTACTTCGCCATCATCCCGGCCCTGTTCGTGGTCGCGCTGCCGGCGCTGGCGGGCCTGAACGTCATGCAACTGGGCAGCCCCGAGAGCGCCATCCTGTCGGCGGTGATCTTCAACGCCCTGGTGATCGTGGCGCTGATCCCGCTGGCGCTGAAGGGCGTGAAGTACCGCGCCATCGGGGCCGGCAAGCTGCTCAGCCGCAACCTGGCCATCTACGGCCTTGGCGGGCTGGTCGCCCCCTTCGTGGGCATCAAGCTGATCGACCTCGTGGTCTCGGGGCTCGGCCTCGCATGACCGCCTTCTCCCTCAACCCTTCCGCCGCGGCCGCCAACCCCGCGGCGGGAACCGGCGGCGGGCGCCGCGGCCCCCCCACTGAGATGGCCGCCATCGCCCGTCGCCACCCCGTTTCAAGGAACACGATCATGAACCGCATCGCCCTGCCTGCCGCCGCCGCCCTTCTCGCCGCCGCGGCCGTCACCCCCGCCGCCGCCCAGGACGGAGGCGGATGGGATCTCAGCGGCAACGCCGCGATCACCTCGGACTACGTCTTCCGCGGCGTCAGCCAGACCGAGGAAGGGGCCGCCATCCAGGCCGGCGCCGACCTGACCAACGGGAGCTTCTACGCCGGAGTCTGGGCTTCGAACGTCAGCTTCCCGGGCGATCCGGACACCAACGCCGAGATCGATGTCTACGGCGGCTTCAAGCCGCAGGTGGCGGGCTGGACCGTCGACATCGGCGCCATCGCCTACCTCTACACCAACCAGCCTTCGGGCGCGGACTACGACTACGTCGAGGCCAAGCTGGGCGCCTCGCGCAGCTCCGGCCCCTGGAGCTACGGCGCGACGGTCTACTGGTCGCCTGACTTCTTCGGCGCCGCCGAGGATGAGGCGACCTATCTGCAGGCCGACCTGGCCTACAAGCCCGCCGAAAGGTGGACGATCTCGGGCGCCGTCGGCCGCCAGTGGGTGTCTTCGAATTTCGACTACACGACCTGGAACGCCGGGGTCGGGTTCGCCTTCACCGACAACGTGTCGCTGGACGTGCGCTACTACGACACCAGTGAGCACGCCTTCGGCGACATCTACGGCGCCCGCGGGGTCGCGACCCTGAAGGCGGTGTTCTGATGAACCCCCTGGCTCAACTGCGGCCGGCCCTCGTCTCGGTCGGCTTCTTCACTGTCGTGCTGGGGCTGGCCTATCCGCTGGCGATCACCGGAATCGCGCAGGCGGCGATGCCGGACCAGGCGAATGGCTCGCTGATCCGGCGCGACGGCAAGGTCGTGGGCTCGCGTCTCATCGGCCAGAACTTCGCGGCGCCCCAGTATCTCGCCTCGCGGCCGTCGGCGGCCGGGGCGGACGGCTATGACGCCGCGGCGTCCTCGGGCTCGAACCTCGGCCCGCTCAACGCCGACCTGATGACGCGGGTCGCGGAGGGCGCGGCGTCGGTTCGCGCCTCGACCGGCCAGCAGGTCGTGCCCGCCGACGCGGTCACCACCTCGGGCTCGGGCCTCGACCCGCACATCTCGCCGGCCTACGCCGAATTGCAGGTCGCCCGCATCGCCCGCACCCGGGGCATCCAGCCGGCCCAGGTGCGCGCCATCATCGCCGTGCACACGGCCGGGCGCGACCTCGGCTTCCTGGGCGAGCCGCGGGTGAATGTGCTCGAGACCAATCTGGCGCTCGACGCCGCCTTCCCGGTCGGTCAACCTCCGGCGCCATGAAGCCCGACGAACCGCTGAGGCCCGACCCCGACGCCCTGCTGGCGCAGGCGGGGTCGAGCGGTCGCGGCAAGTTGAAGGTCTTCCTCGGCATGTCGCCCGGGGTGGGCAAGACCTATGAGATGCTGCGCGCCGCCCGACGCCGAAAGGCCGAGGGCGGCGACGTGCTTGTGGGGGTTGTCGAAACCCACGGGCGGCGTGAAACCGAGTCGCTGCTGCGCGGACTGGAGGTGCTGCCCCGCGCATCGCTGCCCTACAAGGGGCGCACCCTGATGGAGTTCGACATCGACACGGCCCTGGCGCGCAAGCCGGGGCTGCTGCTGGTCGATGAATACGCCCACTCCAATGCGCCGGGATCGCGCCATCCCAAGCGCTGGCAGGACGTCGAGGAACTGCTCGCCGCCGGCATCGATGTGTGGACGACGCTGAACGTCCAGCACCTCGAAAGCCTGGTGGACGTGGTGTGGAAGATCACCGGGGTGCGCCAGCGCGAGACGGTGCCGGATTCGGCGCTGTCGAAGGCCGACGAGATCGAGCTGATCGACATCACGCCCGCCGAGCTGCGACAGCGCATGGCCGAGGGGAAGGTCTATATCGCCGAGACCGCGCAACTGGCGGCGGACCGGTTCTTCAAGGTCGAGAACCTGACGGCGCTGCGCGAACTGGCGCTCCGGCGCGCGGCCCAGACGGTGGACGACCAGCTGGTCGGGGCCATGCGGCGCGCGGGCGTGGAGGGGCCGTGGGCGGCGGGGGAACGCATCCTGGTGCTGATCGGCGGCGACTCGCGCGCAGGATCGCTGGTGCGCGCCGGACGGCGGCTTTCCGACATGATGATGGACGCGCCCTGGACGGTCGCCCATGTCGAGCGGCCAAACGCACCCTCCGACAGTGACGTTTCGGCCGCCCGACTGAACGAGGCGCTGAAGCTGGCCGAACAACTGGGCGGCACCACGGTCATGTTGACCGGCGACGACGTTGTGGCGGCGACCCTGGACTTCGCCCGGCGGAACAACGTCACCCAGATCGTCGTCGGCAAATCGCCAACCTCGCGGCTTCGCGCAATGTTCGGGCGATCGCTGCCCCACGCCCTGCTCGAACATTCCGCCGGCGCGGCGCTTCACATCGTCACCGAACCAGGCCCGGCCGAATCTGTGGCCGCGCCGAAGCCCTTGCTTCCGTCCGCCGCCGATTGGCCGGGCTATCTTGGGGCGGCGGCGCTGGTCGCGGTGGCCTGCGGCGTCGGCTTCGCGGCCGACACCGTTTCCAACCAGTCCGCCAACGTGGCGATGATCTTCCTGCTCAGCGTCCTGGCGACGGGGATCCTATCGGGATTTGGTCCCTCCGTGCTGGCCGCCGCGCTGTCCGCCGCCGCCTACAACTTCCTGTTCCTTGAGCCGCGCTACACCTGGATCATCGGCCATCCGGCCGACATCCTCACGTTCGCGGTCTTCTTCGTGGTGGCCATGACCACCGGCTGGCTGACCGGACGGGTGAGGGACCAGGCCAGGGCCACCTCGCGGCGGGCCTCGGCGATCTCGTCGCTGCTGCAGGCCAGCCGCCGGCTGTCGGGATCGGCGCGCAAGGACGAAGCGGCCCAGGCGCTTGCCGAACAGCTGTCGGCGGCCAGCAGCGGCAAGGCGATCGTCCTGCTTCCCACCGGCGACGACATCGCCCCGGCGGCGGGCACGCCGGCCTTGGAGGAGCTGGGCCCCGCCGAGATGGCGGCGGCGCGCTGGGCCTGGGAGAAGGGCGAGGCGGCCGGCGCGGGCACCGGCACCCTGCCCAATGCGCTGTGGACCTTCTACCCGCTGCAGGGGGTGAAATCGCGCTCGGGCGTGGCGGCCATCGAGCCCCAGTCGGGCGCCGGCGGCGATGCTGAACGCTTCGTGCTGGCGCTGCTGGACCAGGGGGCGGTGGCGCTGGAGCGGGCCGAGTTCGCCGCCGAGGCCGCCGACGCTGAGGCCCTGCGCCGGGCCGACCGGCTGAGGAGCGCGCTGCTGAATTCCATCAGCCACGACCTGCGCACCCCGCTGTCGACGGTGCTGGGGGCGGCGACCACCCTGATCGACTACGGCAAGACCCTGACCGGCAAGGTCCAGCGCGATTTGCTGGACTCTATCCGCGAGGAGGCCGAGCGGCTGAACCGCTACGTCGGCGACCTGCTGGACATGACGCGGCTGGAGGGCGGCGCCCTGGTCACCCGGCGCGAGACCACCGACGTGCGCGACGTGCTGACCGCCGCCTGCGACCGGGTGAAGCGCCGGCTGGAGCACCGCATCCTTGAGCGTGACTTCGCAGAGCGCCTGTCCTTCGTCGACACCGACCCGGGGCTGCTGGAGCAGGCCTGCGTCAACATCCTGGAGAACGCCATCGCCTACGGCCCGGACCGCTCGCGCATCGAGGTGGCGGCCTATGAGGACCGGGCCCACGTGGTCATCTCCATCGAGGACGAGGGGCCGGGAATCCCCACCGCCGAGCTGGAGCGGGTGTTCGAGAAGTTTCGACGCATGGAGGAGTCCACCGACCGCGGCAAGGGCGCGGGCCTGGGCTTGGCCATCTCCAAGGGCTTCGTGGAGGCCATGGGCGGGCGCATCGTCGCGGCCAGCCCCATCCACGACGGCCGCGGCACCCGCATCCTGATCAGCCTGCCCAAGGCCATCGTCACCCACGAATTCATGCCGTAAACCCGACCCATGTCCGCCCACCGCCCGCGCATCCTGGTCATCGACGACGAGCCCCAGATCCACCGCTTCCTGGGGCCGGCGCTGGACGCCGCGGGCTATGAGCCGGTGCGGGCCGACACTGCTGCTGAGGGCCTGCGCGAGATCGCCCGCAAGCCGCCCGACGCGGTGGTGCTGGACCTCGGCCTGCCCGACATGGACGGGCGCGACGCCCTGGCCAAGGCGCGGGCCTTCTACGACGGGCCGGTGATCATCCTGTCGGCGCGCGACCGCGAGACCGAGAAGATCGACGCCCTGGACGCCGGGGCCGACGACTACGTCGAAAAGCCCTTCGGGGTGGGCGAGCTCTTGGCCCGCCTGCGCGTGGCGCTGCGCCACCGCCTGCGCCGTGACGGGGCCGAGCCGATCGTCAAGGTCGGCGATCTCGAGATCGACCTGGTGCGGCGCCGCGTGACCCGCGCCGGCGAGGCTGTGCGCCTGTCGCCCAAGGAATACGACCTGCTGGCCCAGCTGGCCGAAGGCGGCGGCAAGGTCGCCACCCACCGCCAGTTGCTGACCGCCGTCTGGGGACCGGCCCATGAGCACGACGTGCAGTACCTGCGCGTCTTCGTCGGCCAGCTGCGCCAGAAACTGGAAGCCGACCCGGCGTCCCCGGCGCTGATCCTGACCGAGCCGGGGGTGGGGTATCGGCTTGGGGGGTAGGGGCGGATTGGCGGGGATTTCCGGTCAAGCGGGACCCTGCCAGGCGGCCAGGCTCATCTTGGTCAGGGACCCGGCGCCTGGGCCTGCGTCCATTGCATGCCGATCCTGTCGAAAAGCAACGATGAGCGTGTGTCCGCTTCTGATCAGGCCGTCGGAGGCCTGAACCCGTCGTCGAAGACGGCCTCGATCGGCCGGTCGAAGAGCCGCGCGATCTTGAAGGCGAGGGGCAGGGAGGGGTCGTATTTGCCCGTCTCGATGGCGTTGATGCTGTTGCGCGAGACGCCCAGCCGGTCGGCCAGGTCCGCCTGGCTCCAGTCGCGTTCGGCGCGCAGGACCTTGAGGCTGTTCTTCATGGCGCGCGATTGTTCAGCCACCAGCAGACCCACGCGATGGCGTAGCCCACGGACTGGAAGCAGAAGACCAATACGACGCCCGTGACGATCGGCCCGTTGGGCGCGCCGGCGAACTCGCCCAGCACGACCGCAGCAGCGCCGTCGGCCAGCAGCACCGGCAGCAAGGCCAACGCCACGAACAGGCCCGCGCCGCCGCCCCAGAACCAGGCCCATTTGTGGGCTTCGCGCGCCGTCTCGTCGAGGCGGGGCCAATAGACGATGGACAGGGCCCCAAGCACCAGCAGGCCGCCCAGCCCGATCATCACCCCGACCGGGCCCGTGAGCACGGGCAGATCCCCGGTGGCGTCCAGGAACGCCACCGCGCCGCCGACGACGGCCCCCAGGATCATGGCGATGCCGTAGATGTTGAGTGGAGACGGACGGCGGGCAGGGTTCATCGCAATGTCGCTTTCCGGTGGGCGTTATGAACGGGTGGCAGGGGACGAATTGGTAGGCGTCCTTGGCTTCAAGACAAGGATACTTTGCATTTAGCGCGATTTTGAGTCAAGGTCCCTTTGCAAATGTCAAAGGACGCTTTGCGCTGGTACGGCCAGGACCGACGGCGCAGGGCGGCGATGAGCGGCAAGAGGAGCTGTCGAGATGAAGTCGATAAGGACCTGGGTGATCGTGGTTGTGCTGGCGACCTGGGCGATCCTGGCGTTCGTCTGGCGTCAGCATCCCGAGGACGGGCTGAAGCTGGCGCTGGGGGCCGGGGTCGCGGGGGTGGCCGGATTGCTGGCCGTGCTCGGGACCCTGGCGAGCGGCGGCCGCACGCGCGGGCGCGGCGGGCGCGACGGCGACGGGGGCTTCGTGCCGTTTGTCGCCGGCGCCGACGCATCAGGCGGCGCCCACGCCAGCCCCGACAGCGGCGGTCACGCTGACGCCGGCGGCGGCTCCGGCGGCGGGGATGGCGGCGGTGGTGGTGCTGGCGGCGGCGGCGGCGGAGATTAGACGCCGCACAGGGGCTTGACGGCGGGGGCCGGATCAAGCGTCAATTAAGGCTCGGTCGAAGGTGCGGCGGGCGGTGGTTCGTCGGCGCGGCCGGTCCCAATCCCTGAAATTTTCAAACACACCGTCACCCTCGGCCCTCGGAGCAAGTCCGAGGGTGACGAATTCCGAGGGCCTGCCGATCCGCTGCAGCGCGGGTTCATGGCGTTGCGCCGTGCTGTCGGTGCCCACCCTTCAAATCACTCAGACCGGCCTGACCGCGGGCCCTCGGGACGAGCCCGAGGGTGACGGCGAAGTTTGGGTGGTCGCCTGGAGTTACTATGGACGACACCCTCAAGGACGCCCGCGAGGCGTTTCAGCATTGTATCGAGGCCGAGGCCGAGAACCGGGCCGAGGCGCTGGATGACATCCGGTTCGCGCGCCTGGGCGAGCAGTGGCCGGCGGATGTGGCGGCGCGACGGGCGCGGGACGGGCGACCGACCCTGACGATCAACCGCTTGCCGGCCTTCATCCGCCAGGTGGTGAATGACGCGCGGCAGAACAAGCCGTCGATCAGCGTCCATCCGGCCGACAGCGGCGCGGACGTGGCGACCGCGGAGGTGATCAGCGGCCTGATCCGCAACATCGAATACGCGTCGGACGCCGACGTCGCCTATGACACGGCGCTGGAGTCCGCGGTGACCGGCGGGCAGGGGTATTTCCGCATCGGGCTGGAGTACGCCCGCGACGACGGGTTCGAGCAGGACATCCGGATCCAGAGGATCGCCGACCCCTTCACTGTTTACGCCGACCCGTACTCGACCGCGGCCGACAGCTCGGACTGGAACCTGGGGTTCGTGGTCGAGGCCATGCCGCGGGCGATGTTCGAGAAGCGCTTCAAGGGCGCGGAGCCCGTCGACTGGAACAACGCCTATCACGGCGTGGGGCCGGCGTGGCTGGACGGCGACCGGGTGGTGGTGGCCGAGTACTGGACCCGCGAGGAGGTTCCGTCGCGGCTGCTGGGCCTGTCGGACGGGCAGGCGGTGGAGGCGGCGGCATACCTGGCGCGCAAGGCCCAGTTCGACGCCATGGGCGTCACCGTGGTGGCGGAGCGGGCGATCAAGGCGCGGCGCGTGCGCCAGCGGTTGATGACCGGCGCCGAGGTCCTGGACGAGACGGAGTGGCCCGGCCGCTTCATCCCCATCGTGCCGGTGTTCGGCGAGGAGGTGACGGTCGAGGGCAAGCGGTCGTTCCGCAGCCTGGTGCGCGACGCCAAGGATCCGCAGCGGATGTTCAACTACTGGCGCACCATCTCGACCGAGCTGGTGGCGCTGAGCCCCAAGGCGCCCTTCATCGGACCGAAGGGCGCGTTCGATTCCGACGCCGAGAAGTGGTCGACGGCCAACAGCGAGAACCACCCCTTCATCGAGTTCGACGGACCCCAGGCGCCCCAGCGCCAACCCTTTGACGGGCCGCCCGCCGGCGCGCTGCAGGAGGCGATGAACGCGTCGGACGACATGAAGGCGATCATGGGGTTGCACGACGCCAGCCTGGGCGCGCCGTCGAACGAGACGTCGGGCCGGGCGATCACGGCGCGGCAGCGGGAAGGGGACGTCTCGACCTTCCACTATATCGACAACCTGAGCCGTTCGATCCGGCATGCGGGGCGGATCCTGATCGACCTGATTCCGCGGGTCTATTCACAGCCGAGGATGGTGCGGGTTCTGGGCGCCGAGGGCGCGCCGCGGGTGGTGGCGGTGAACCAGCCCGCGGCAGCGCCCGCGCCGGGCGGCCAACCCTTGCAGCGGGTCCATGACCTCGGCCTGGGCAAGTACGACCTGACCGTCGAGGCGGGGCCGTCGTTCACCACGCGCCGCCAGGAAGCGGCCGAGCAGATGATGGCCTTCGTGCGCGCCTTCCCCGCCGCGGCGCCGGTGATCGGCGACCTGTTGGCCCAGGCGATGGACTGGCCCGGCGCGGGCGAGATCGCGCGGCGGCTTCAGGCTCTGCTGCCGCCCGGCGCGGCCGGTCCCAACCCCCAGGTCATGGCCGCCCAACAGCAGGTCCAGCAGCTCACCGCCCAGCTGCGGCAAGCCACCCAGGCGCTGAGCGCCAGCCAGTCCACCCGCCAGCTCGACCTCGCCCGCCTGCAACTCGAAACCCGCCGCCTCGAGATCGAGGCCTTCCAGGCCCAGACCGACCGCCTCGCCGCGCAGGGCGCGCGGGCGAATGGAGGAAATTGACGATGCCCAATTATGACGTGTTCAACCAACTTCCCGCTCAGCCCTCAATCCGGAAGCGCGGGTTACAATCGCCACCCCCAAGTTGACAGGCGGGCGCGTTGATGTTCGGTATATGTTCTTGTCGAGCGCGCTAGGACATCGCCATGTTCAGATTGGTTCTCGGGGCGACGGTCGCCTGTCTTTTGGCAGGATGTCAGGGGCCGGGCGCCACAGGGAACCCTGAAGCACCAGGGGCTTCGGACCGGGACCAACCGACGACCGGTCCGACGCTGCGTACGCCCGCGACGACCATTTGGGATCCTCACAGGCTGTCGGACGCTCAACATGCGGAGTATCGACAGGCGCTGAGCACCGCATTGGGCTCGAAACGGGATCGTCCCTGCCGTTCAGTTTTTCGACAGGAGAACGGTGGCGCCCTTCCGGCGGCGACCATGGGCGACCGGAAGCGGCTCGCCCGCCAGGGCCTGGACGCGGCTCTGGTAGGAGGAAACGCGTGCCTTTGGCGAGCGGGTGTTCTGGTTGGAGACGACGGCAATCGGTACGACGTTTACCTAAGTCAGTGGCAGGACGATGCGCACGCCCACGCGATGAGCCGGGTCATTCTCGAACGTGATGGACGCTTGGTCGGAATGTATGCGTCCGCAGGAGACAGCTTTACGCTGCGCGGTCCAGAACTCACGTTTGACCATCTCGCCCCCAGCCAGCCGATCCACATAGGGTCGGCAGGCCCGCCGCCCGCGGTCCTGATTGATGGAATGGTCGTCCACTTCGAGCCCGCCGGCGCATCCGGCGTCGGCGCGAACCCTACCGCCCCACCGCGCTGACCCGCGTCAGGTCATAGAGCGGCCGCCACTGGGGGGCGCCGGGGTCGGAATACATGACGCGGCGGGTGTGGGCGTCGATGGCGAGCGAGACGCCGCGCGAGGCGTCGTGGAGGTAGACGGACCAGTCGTCGCGGTTGGTCTCGGCGAACTGGAAAGCGGCCCCGTTGGCGCCGCGTTCCTCCCAGCGGCCGGCGCCGGTCATGACGAACTGGCCGGTCGCGGTCCAGGCGCGGGTCATGTTGCGGCCGTTGACCACGGCGGAGACGTCGCTGATGCGATAGAGCGGCCGCATGGCGGGCGCGCCGGCGTCGGCGTAGGAAACGTTGCGGGTGTGCAGGTCGAGCTGGAGCCGAACGCCGCGCGAGGCGTCGAAGAGATAGACCGACCAGTCGTCGCGGTTCTGTTCGGCGAACTGGAAACGCCCGCCGTCGCGGCCGCGCTCTTCCCAGACCGCGCCGGGGAGCAGGACAAAGCGGCTCTCGGGCGTGGAGACTTCGGTGACATTGCGGCCGGTGACCGCCACGGCCTGGGCGCCGGAGACGGGAGCGGGGCTGGCGTCGGCGACCGGGGCGGCGAGGCCGAAGGCGGCGAGCGCAAGGACGGCGGCGGCGCGGGCCGCGCGGGGCAGGAGGTGGCTCATGGTCGCATTTCCCCGGCGGGCGCCGGGAAAGGACCGGGACGCGCCTGTCTGGCTGGCCCGGCGATCCGGGTTATCCGGGGCGCGGGAGACCCGGCGTAACAGGGTTATGGCAAAGCTACAAACGCCGCGGTCGCCCCACGCCGCCTAGAGCAGCTGGAGCACCACGGGGCCGGAGACCGGGTCGGTGAGGCCCAGGCCGCCGCCGAGGTCTTCCAGGGTGTCGCGGAAGCTGTCGAGGGTGGCGATCATGTGGGGGCGGGCGGCGGCCATGGCCTCCATGTCCGTCCATTCGGCGATGATGCAGTAGTCGCGCTCGCCGGTCTTGATGATGCGGGCGCTGTGCATGCCGGGCCAGCGGGCGTCCGCGGCGCGGTGGGCGGCCAGGAAGTCCTCGTCCCGGCCGGGTTTCACGCGGAAGCGTACTGCGTTGAACGCGGTCATCGCCGTCTCCTGTGAGGTGCGGCGCGATCATGCTCCCTGAGGGGCGTCTACTGCAACTGCTCGCGGGCGACGGCGGTGCGGGCCTCGAGGCAGGCGTCGGCGCAGGCGCGGGCGAGGTCGGCGGCGCGCCGGCAGGCGGGCAGGGGATGGCGATCGGCCTCGGCGGCGCAGTCGCGGCACAGGGCCTCGGCCAGCATGAGCAGGCCGATGACCACCGGCGCATTGGCCCCGGCGCGGCGGGTCGCGACCATGGCGGCGGTCTGGCAGACGTCGGCGCAGTCGAGGCTGAGGCGGATGCACTGGACCAGTCCCTTGTCGGCCTGGGCCACGCAGGCGTCGGCGCAGGCCCCGGCGGCCTGGGCGCAGGCGAGGGTGGCGTCGATGGCGACGGCCAGGGGGTCGCGGTCCACGCCCTCCAGGACGGGAGCCTCCGGCGGGCGGGCGGGCGGAACGGGCGCGGATTGAGGGGACGACTGGGGAGACTGGGAACGCAACGCGGAACTCCGGAAACAGGCGGCGGACAGGATGGGCGGCGACTAAGCCTGATTCGGACGGCCTCCGGAGGGCCGGGGCGGGGTGACTTTGTGTCGAACGGCCCCCTTCCCGTATCGTTCCGCCGCCGGATCCGGCGGCGCGCGGCATTGACCGGCGGCGGCTGACCCCATCGAACGCGAGCCGGATCGATCAGGGGCGCGGACAGGCCATCTGTCCGACGACGGACGGTCTGGCCGAAATATGTGAAATTCGGGCTTGACGGCGGGGGCCGGATCAAGCGTCAATTATGGCTCGGTGGAAGTGGCGGCGGCGGCTGGTTCGTCAGCCGACCTGGCGGACGGACAGTTCCGTCTCGCGTTCCGGTCGGGCCATCGAAGCCATTAGGCGGATCAGCACCCGGCGTTCGTCGGGGGGAACCTCGATGAACGCCTTGAGGAAATCGGCGCGCTCGCGCTCGCTGATGCCGGCGCCGGCGGCGGCGTCGAAGCCGGAGCGTTCGTCGACGGATTCGCCGACCAGGTCCCCGACGCTGCACTTGAGCGCACGGGCGCAGCGGACCAGGACGGAGGCGGAGACGCGGTTGAAGCCGCGCTCGTACTTCTGGACCTGCTGGAATGAGAGATTGAGCGCCTCGGCGAGCCCGGCCTGGGTGACGCCGCTGGACCGGCGCCGCTGGCGCAGGCGGCGGCCGACTTCGACATCGATCGGATCGGGCTGGGACGTGGGACGCTTGGCGTTCAAAGGTCGCCTCCGGAAGCCCGATGACGGGCGCGCCGACTGTCCGGACCAAGGTGCGTGAGCGCAACTAAGGGGAATCCCTTAGGTGCGGAATCGCTTTCCGGTGCGTGTGCGGCCCAGCGCCGCACCTACTTGCATGTATGTAACAATCTGAGAGTCTGGCGGTGATGCGGCGACCGGTTCGGATCGATTCCCGAAACGTGCATCCAGCGGCCCGGCAGGTCCCCCCTGCCGGGCCGCGCTCGTCTCCGGACATGCCCTGAAGCGCCAGCACGACCCGCGCCGGGTGCGCGGGCGGCGAACCCCACGACATCCACAGGAGACTACGCATGAACGACGCGACCGATGCGGTCGGCGACGCGCCATGGCTTGCGCCCGAGACAGAGGCCCCGCCGCCGGCGGCGGACGGGGTCGATCCGCGGCTGACGGCGTTGGAGGGCATCGACTGGCCCGCCTGGGCCGAACGCGATCCGCAGGCGGCGGAGGCTGCGTGGCGGGTGCTCACCGGCCCCGCGCCGGGTTTCGCGCCGGGCCACGACATGGCCGAAGAGCTCGAAGCCGATCCCGAGCGCCTGCGCCGGCTCGAAGCTGTGGAGGCCGAACTGGCCCGCGACATCGAGGGCTGGTCGCCCGAGCTGGCCGCCACCCTTTCCGCCTACGGCCAGGCGCGAGGCTTCACCGCCGAGGAGCTGGCCGGCGTCGAAGACCCGCGTGAAATCAAGATCCTGCACCTGGCCATGCTGGGCGAGCAGGCGCTGGCGGCCCAGCAACAGGCCGAACGCCACGCCCAGGCCTTCGGCCGCTTCCGGCCACCCACCCAGCTGGGAGGCCACGGCCACCCGGGAAACACGCCCACAGACCGCAACTCGACCGACGCCTGGATGCAGGCGCGGCGGGCCCAACTCAGAAAGAAGGCACGAGGCTAGATGGCGAACTCAATCCTGTCCCCCACCGCGGTCACCCGCGAGGCGCTCCGCATCCTGCACCAGAAGTGCAACTTCATCGGCGGCATCAATCGTCAGTACGATGACAGTTTTGCTCGCGCCGGCGCCAAGATCGGCGACAAGCTGAAGATCCGGCTGCCCAACCAGTACACCGTGCGTTCCGGCGCGGCGCTCTCGACCCAGGACACCACCGAGACCTCGACCGAGCTGCAGGTGGCCACGCAGAAGGGCGTGGACATGAACTTCTCGTCAGCCGAGCTGTCGCTGAACCTGGACGACTTCTCCAAGCGGGTGCTGGAGCCGGCGGTCAGCGTGCTCGCCGCCGCCATCGAGGCCGATGCGCTGACCATGCGGCGCGACGTCTACCAACAGGTCAACAACCAGGGCCAGGCCCTGACCTTCGCCAAGCTGCTGGCCGGCCGCAAACGGCTGGAGGACTCGCTCACTCCGCCGGCCGGGCGCAGCGCCTTGCTGAACACCACCGACAACGCCGACCTGGTCGACGCCCTGAAGGGCCTTTTCCACGACGAGGACGGCCTGGCGCGCCAGTACCGCGAGGGCTCCATGGGCCGCACGGCGGGCTTCGATTTCTACGAGAACACGCACCTGGGGACCCAGGCGCGCGGCGCCGGCGCCGGCTACCTGGTCAACGGCGCGGCCCAGTCGGGCGCAGGCCTGATCGTCGACACCGGCACGGGATCGATCAACGCCGGCGAGGTGTTCGAGATCGCCGGCGTCAACGCCGTCCACCCCGAGACCAAGGCCGACCTGGGCGTGCGCCAGCAGTTCGTGGTCACCGCCGCCCACGCGGGCGGGGCCGGAACCCTGGCCATCAGCCCCGCGATCGTCACCTCGGGCGCGGGCCAGAACGTCTCGGCCGGCCCGGCCGACAACGCCGCCATCACCCTGTCGGGCACCGCCGGCACGGCCTATGGGCAGAGCCTGCTCTTCCACGAGGACGCCTTCACCTTCGCCACGGCGGACCTGGTGATGCCGCGCGGCGTCGATTGGGCGGCGCGCGAGGTGTACGACGGCATTTCGATGCGGATCGTGCGCCAGTACGACATCAACGCCGACAAGTTCCCGACCCGCCTCGACATCGTCTACGGCTTCAAGACGTTGCGGCCGCAGCTGGCCTGCCGGCTGGCGAATAACTAGGTCCGGACGAAAGCGAGCAGCGGCCCGATATCGTGACCGTCAGCCGCCCGCAGGGCAGCCACATAGGCCTTGCGGACGTCGCTGGCGGGGCGGGTCAGGTCGCCGCCGCCCCAACTGAAGCGAGGGCGGCCCAGGCTGACCAGCAGCAGGTCGGTCGCCATCCGCGCGTGACGCCCGTTGCCGTTGGGGAACGGATGGACCGACACCAGGCGATGGTGAAAACGGGCGGCGATCTCGTCCGGCGGCAGGGTCCCCTGGTCCACCTGGTAGCGGGCGTCATCCAGCAGGATACGAAGTTCCGTCTCGATCAGGGCCGGCGCCACGCCGATGTTGCGCTCGGTGGTCCGGTAGCGCCCTGCCCAGCGCCACACCTTGCCCAGCATGCGCTTGTGCAGGGCGCGCAGGACGGTCGCGTCCAGGACGGCCCGGCGGCGGGCGAAGGCCCAACGCTCGGCGTCGTTGATGTTGGCCTGCTCCGCCTCGTTCAGTTCGCGGCGCAGGGTGATGTAGCTGGGGATCAGGCCGTCCCGTTCCGCCGGCGCCAACGGTGTGTTGGCGTCGTCGTCAAGGTCGAACAGACCCTCGCTCACGGCTCGTCCCAGAGGCGGCGCGGGCTTTCGATCAGCAAGGCCTCGATCAGGCGCGCCTTCTCCGCGGCCAGATCACCGGCCGAGGCGGCCTGGTTTTCCAGGCGCATCGTGTGCGCCACTCGCGCCAGTTGCCGCTCCGCGACGACGGCTGCCCGGGCGCGCAGCGTGTCCGGCAGCGGCCGGTTGGGGACCAGGGCGTAGACAAGGCGACAGTCCAGCGCCTCGGCGGCGTCCCGAAGGGTCGCCAGGCTGATGACGCCTCGTGCTTCGTTCTGTTCCATGGACGTGATTGCCGGCTGACTGACGCCAAGGCGGTCAGCCAACTGGCGAGCGCTCATGCCCAGGGCGTCCCGGATGGCCCGAATCCACCCGCGAGGCGGCGCCTGCGGCGGGTCCAGCCGCAGCCCGGCCAGGCGAAGTTCCAGGTTCCTGACGGCGCTGGCGGTCATTGTTCGCTCCATTTCTGGCGCGAGATATAAGTGACAGCTTATCAAGTATCAACAGAAATATAAGTCAAAAGCTATCAATCTAGCGTCTCTCAATAACCCATGACCTATCAAATCCTGGAGGCGCCATGCCCCTCTCCACCTACGCCGAGCTCCAGGCCGCCATCGCGGCCTGGAGTTTCAACCGCTCCGACCTGCCGGCGGCCGACCTGGTCGCGCTGGGGGAGGCGCGGTTGAACCGGGACTTGCGGCTGCGGGCCATGGAGGCCGAGGCGGCGTTGCCGGCGACGCCGGGCCAGCGCACGCTCGACCTGCCGGCGGGCTTCCTCGCGCCCCTGGCCCTGTGGCGCGAGACCGTCGCGGGGCGCGCGCTGCTGCGCCGGGTGGCCGGCCCCATCGGGACCTCGACCCAGCCGGGCCTGCCGGCCTTCTGGACCATCGAAGGTGAGACGGTGGGGTTCGAACGGCCGTGCGACCAGCCGTCGGTGTTCACGCTGCGCTACCTGCGCCGCCTGGCCCTGTCGGACGCCGAGCCGGGCAACTGGCTGCTGGCCAACCACCCGGACGCCTACCTGGCCGCCGCCCTGGTTGAAGCCGCCCTCTGGGCCGCCGACGAGGAGCAGGCGGTGCGCTGGCAAGCCCGCTACCAGGCCGCCATCGACGCCATCAACAGCCGCGAAGCCAAGAGCCGCGAGGCGCCCCTGCGGGCGGAGGCGGCGGAGCTGGCGGGCCGCTGATCCGCATTCACGAAAGGACACGCAAACCATGGACCGACCGATCGGCCCCAATACAGAGAACGCCAGGACCGCGCGCGAGGTGGTGCTGGTCAATCCGGTGACCGGCGAGGCGCTGGCGCCGCTGAACGCCGCCCCGGTGGCCTATGCCGACCGCTCGGGCGTGGTCGCCGCGGGCGGGACGGCCCAGACCCTGATGGCGGCCAACCCCGCGCGACGCGGCTTCTTCGTGCAGAACAACTCGACCGCGCCGCTGACCCTGTCGTCGGTCGGCGCCGCCTCGGCCAGCGCGGGCGTGATCCTGCAGCCGGGCCAGCTCTACGAAGCCCCCGCCGGCGGCGCCCCCAGCGCCGCCATCTCGATCCTGGGCGCGACCACGGGCCAGCGCTTCGACGCGAGGGAGTGGTAGGATGCCGATCAGCGGAGGGAAGACGACGCCTTATGTGGGGCGCACGAACGCTATAGGAACCCGCTACTGGCCGCCTGCATCAATACAATTAACGTCTGCTGCTGCAGTCGTTAGCCAGGACCGCCATTTCGCGGTTCCATTCAATCTCCCGGGACTGGCAGTCGATCGAATCTCGGTTGAAACAACTGTGGGGGGAGGCAGCGCCAAGTTTGCCATCTATGACAACGCGGATGGTGTCCCAGGTTACCTTTTGATTGACGCCGGGAGTGTTGATTGCAGTGGAATCGGGGTGGCTGAGGCCTCTTTTCCAGCTTTGGTTCTCCCAGAATGGTGTTGGGCGGTCGCGATTTTCTCGGCGACCCCGACGTGCCGATGCGGGGTGGGGAACCAGTCAGTGTTGGGAACTTCCGGCCCAGGCAATCAAATCCGGGGCCTTATTTCGTCGGGTACGCCCGGCTATGCGAACGGTATGCCAACTAGCATGCCAGGGATGTCGTTCCTGTCCTCTTGCCCGGCGATCTTTCTCAGGAAATCATAACGTGGATGCCCTCCGAATAGGGCCCCGGGTTGCAGATCGCTGGACTGCCGACTAGAAATCCCGAATGGAAGACGCCCTTGAAGAGCTTCGGTTCAAAACCGAAAAAGCTGAACTCCAAGCCCGCCTGATGGAAGCCCAACTCAGGTTAGGCATGGCCAAGCTCGAGCGAGACGAGCTGCTCAAGCGAGCACCCGACAGCACCAAGTCGTAGATTTCGACCAGTCGGCGCGCTTGGTTCGGCCAAGCGTATTCAGTCTGTAAAATGCGCCTCGCTTGGGGACTGGTTTCGTATGCTTTTCGGTTGGCTAGGACCTTCCGGATTGCGCGGGCGATATCGGCCGGTTGAGTCTGATCCATGACTTCTCCGACCTTCAACCGGCGTACGAAGGCTGCCATTTCGGGCAAGTTCGAAACACAGATTGGGACGCCGGCGAAGGCTGCCTCGAACAGCTTGTTTGGCATCGAGTATCTGTATGAAAGGCTGACGTCCTGGATCGGGCAAACAGCCACGTCCGCCGACCGAATTGTGCGTACGACCTGCGCCTGCGGAACGGGAGGTAGCGGGTGTACTCTGTCTCTCACACCTAGCCTTTCGGCCAGCTCAAACAACCAAACGTCCGAAGAGTTGCGAGGCCCCAAGATCGCCAAGTGCGCCTTGAGCTCCGAAAGAACGGGAAGGACGAATTGAAGTCCGCGGGTCTCCAGACCGACACCGCCCGTGTAGATGATCAACGGACCATCAATCGGCGGAAGCATGGCGCGAAGGTCAGGCCCCTCCACCTCTCCTAAGTCAGGAGCGTTCATGACGACGCCCGCCTCGACCCCGATCATATCCCGATAGAAATCCGCAGCGGATCCGCAGACCACGATCATACCGTCGAGGTAAGGGGCAACCGCGTGCTCAATTGCGGCGACGAATGCCTTTCGTTCAGGCGGCAGAGGAGGAACGCGTTCGGTTTCAATCTCGTGGGCGTCGTAGACGACGCGCGCCCCAATGTAGCGACCGAGGGCGACGCCTGCCGGGGCCATATACACATCATGGGCATGCACAATGTGAGGCGCTTCATCCGCAAGCTCCAGCAAATGACATGCAAACAGCGCATGCTGGATGAAGTAGCGCGTTGCGGTGTTTATCTCGCGCCACGCAAGGACTATCGGAGCTCTCTTCTCACGAGCTGCCTTTAGTCTGACGGCGACATCCTTAGAACCGGGGTGAAGTTCCTTCGCGCGCTGGGCTTCGGCATATTTCGCCTCTGCTTTTTCGGCGGCGAGGGCGGCCGTGGTCCAGACTTCAAATTTCTGACGGGTCTCGTCTGCAAGCGGCCCAAACGCTTTGAAGACACGTTCTAGGGTGACCTTGTCGAACGCCTTGGGCGCAAACAGATCGAATCGGCGAAACACCACGCCATTGATGACTTCCCTGGCCGGGTACCCCGGCATCAGCCGGCATCCAACGGTGACCTCGTGGCCGGCCGCGACTAGGGCCTCGGCTTCCTTACATACCCGAGCGTCCATGGACCCGGGGTTTGCCACCAACATCACAATTCGCGCCATGATGGAGTCCTAACGAGCGCGGGAGTTTCTGTCACCTCGCGGGGTTGGGAATCGGAAGCGTTGGCTTGGCTCGACGGCGCTTAAGCTCTGCCTTAGGACACTTGTGTGAACCGCGATCATACGCGCGATGAACCGAGGATCGGCATGTTCGAGACGACCGTTGGCGCAGAGCTAACTCGGCAGGGGGCCAAGTACGTAAACCTGTCCATGCGTCCCGTTCCAAACAGCGATTCAATTTCCGCTGACGGGAGCAAATTCCGCCGCACCAGCGAAATGGGGAGCAGAAACTCCCAAGTGTTCTGGCCACTCGTGCAATTGGGCGATCGGGGGGACCGGCCGTTCATGCTCCAGTTTGAAACTGAGTGCCGAGGCCCCGAAGGTACGATCCTCAAGTTCATTCTTCATGGCTATGACGAAGTCGGCAACCTTGTGGATTTCAGTGATGCCGACCCCGCTCAGGCACGCCCGTTCATTACAGGTCCAGAGCGACGCCGCATCACCCTGAACTTCAGCATCCCTGAGCAAGTGCGTTACCTCCAGGTCGTGTTGTATTGCCCCGCCGCGTTCATGGGCGAAGTCACGATTGAAGGGCTTCGGTTCGTCCATGATGCGAAGGTCGGCACGCTCGCTGGTCGGGAAATCGAGTGGGAAGAGTTCGACTTTTCCCGCCGATGGTCGCAGGTCGGAAACCGCCTCCTATTGAACTGCTACTACGGGG
>CAZRKY010000022.1:0-20550 GCA_964600375.1 uncultured Caulobacteraceae bacterium
CGGACGGGGATCCAGTTTCGCTTGCTCATCGTAAAGCTTCCGAAGACGGGGGCGCGGGTCGCGCCGATTTGGGAGCCTTATAGATGCGAACCGCGCTTGTGGGAGCAATCCTCGTATTTGCCCTGAGTGGACCAATCGCCGCTCAGACCACCGGGCCGAGCGCCGCCGAGGCCGTGCGCCCCGCGGCCGATCCGCTCGTCGGCGACTGGCTGGTGGACCTGACCGGCAAGCCCGGCGACGGGCCCTACTACACGGACATGCAGATCACGTCGGTCGAGGGCGATCGCCTGACCGGGACCTTCTACGGCAGCCCCATCGAGAAGGGCCGGATCAACCGCAGCTGGGGCGCCGTGCGCTTCGCCTTCGTCACCCACGACGGCGGCGGCGGGACCTACAACCACTCCGGCGAATACGTCGACGGCCGCGTCATCCGCGGCGTCAGCCACGCGCTCGACCGCGACTTCGTGATGCCGTGGGTGGCAGTGCGGGGGAAGCTGCCGGCCGGCTGAGGGCCGCGCCCCGTAATTCGGTGACACTGTACTAATTCCGGGCAATCACCAGCGGCCGCGGCCAGGGGCATATGCGGAATTAGTACAGTGTCACCGAATTACGCCGGCCCTAGCGCTCGTCGGCGTAGATCGCCACCCGCATCGGCTGGGTGCTGGAGGCCGACGCCCGGTACATGCCCGAGGTGTTCAGGCTGAACGCGATCGTGCCGTCCTGGGCCAGGGCGATCAGCCCGCCGTCGCCGCCGATGGAGCCGACCTCGGCGATCTTGGCGTCGGCCGCCTGCTGCAGGGTCATGCGGCCGGAATGGACCAGCCCGCAGACATCGCGGGCCACCGACAGGCGGATGAAGTACTCGCCCGTGCCCGTGGCCGAGACCGCGCAGCCGCGACCGGCCCAGGTGCCCGCCCCGATCACCGGCGCGTCGCCGACGCGGCCGAACTGCTTGGCGGTCAGCCCGCCGGTGGAGGTGCCGGCGGCGATGTGGCCGGCCTGGTCGAGCGCCACCACGCCCACGGTGCCGAAGCGGTGGTCGTCCAGCTGGATGCCGGCCAGGCCGCCCACGGGCGCGACCGGCGCGGGCGGAACGCCGGCGGGGCGCGGCGGGATGGGCAGGCCCTTGGCGGTCAGCGCCTCGACCAGCTGGCCCCAGCGGCGCTCAGTGAAGAACCACGACGGGGAGACCATCTCGATGCCGACCGAGCGGGCGAAGACCTCGGCGCCCTCGCCGATCATCATGACGTGGGGCGACTTCTCCATCACCGCACGCGCCAGGCTGATGGGGTGGCGCACGGTGGTGACGCCAGCGACCGAGCCGGCGCGCATGTCCGAGCCGTCCATGATCGAGGCGTCCAGCTCGTTGCGGCCGGCGGCGGTGAAGACCGCGCCGCGGCCGGCGTTGAACAGGGGGTCGTCCTCGAGGTCGCGGATCACCGCCTCGATGGCGTCCAGCGACGAGCCGCCCGAGCGCAGGATCGCCGAGCCCTTCTCCACCGCATGGGCCATGGCGGCGCGATAGGCGGCGTCCGCTTCCGGCGTCAGGTCCTTGCGCTCGATCACGCCGGCGCCGCCGTGGACCGCGATGGCCCAGCGGGCGGGCTCGGCGCGCGCGGCTCCGGCGGCGAGGACCAGCAGGGAGACGATCAGCAACAGGCCGCCGATCAGGCGGGCCTGCAGGTCGCCCGCTTTCGCGGCGATGGCCCTGGCGCGGCGTCGCGGGCTCACGCGTCCACCTTGATGACGCCGCGGCGGATCTGGTCCAGCTCGATGGAGTCGAACAGCGCCTGGAAGTTGCCCTCGCCGAAGCCCTCGTTGCCCTTGCGCTGGATGATCTCGAAGAAGATCGGTCCGAACAGGTTTTGCGTAAAGATTTGAAGGAGCAGGCCCTCGCGCTCCGACCCGTCGATGAGGATGCGGTTCTTGCGCATGCGCTCGACATCGTGGCCGTGGCCGGGGACGCGCTTGTCGATCAGGTCGAAGTAGGTGTCGATGGTGTCCTGGAAGGCGACGCCGCGTTCCTTGAGCAATTCAACGGTTTCAAAGATGTCTCGGACACCCATCGCCAGGTGCTGGATGCCCTCGCCGCCGTATTCGCGCAGGAACTCCTCGATCTGGGACTGGTCGTCCTTGGACTCGTTGAGCGGGATGCGGATCTTCTTGTCCGGCGCCACCATGGCCTGGCTGACCAGGCCGGTCGCCGAGCCGTTGATGTCGAAGTACTTTTGCTCGGTGAAATCAAAGACCTGGCCGTAAAAACTGGACCACGTCCGCATCTGCCCCCGGTTCACGTTGTGGGTCAGGTGGTCGAGGTACATGAGGCCAACCTCGTTCTCGGCCTCCTTCTCGGCGCCGGGCAGCGGCGTCCAGTCCTTCCAGGCCGCATCCTTTTCGACGAGGTAGAGGACCGAGCCTCCGATCCCTTCGAGGGTCTGGCCGTCCGCCATGGCCGTCAGCGCCGGATCCATCGGCTTGGCGCCGCGCTTGACGGCCTCGGCGTAGGCCGCCGTCGCATTGCTCACGCGGAAGCCCATGCCATTGGCCGAACCGCCGTGCGCCTTGCGGAAGTCAGCCGCCTGGCCCGTCGCCTCGCGGTTCAGCAGGAAGTTCACGTCGTTCTGCTTGAAGCGGACGATGTCCTTGCTGGGGTGCCTGGAAACCGCTGTGAAACCAAGCAGTTCGAAGGTGGCGGCCATGCCATCGGGGTCGGGGCTGGTGAACTCGACGAACTCGAAGCCGTCGGTGAGAATCGCGCCGGTCATGGTCGCTCCTTGGGCAGGCGGGTGGTTTGGCGCGGAACCTAGTGCCGCGGGCGGTGTAAGCCAAGCACCGTAGTCTCCCGGATATCGCCTCGCCGTCTGCACGATCCTTGCACTGGGTCGTGGCAAGACATGGCCCCGCAACCCTGATAGCTAGCGCCCCGTGACAGACCTCCCTCAGCCCCGCCCCGGCGTCCTGCAGACGCTCCACTTCTGGACTATCGGCCTGCTCGGACGGGTCATCCGGTCCATGTACGACTGGACCATGCACCTGGCCGCCAGCCGCCACGCGCTTCCGGCGATGATGGGCGTCTCATTCGCCGAGAGCTCCTTCTTCCCGATCCCGCCCGACGTGGTGCTGGCGCCGATGATCCTGAAGCGCCCCGACAAGGCCTACTTCTACGCCGCCATGTGCACGATCGCCTCCGTGCTGGGCGGGGTGCTGGGCTATGCGATCGGCTTCTACCTTGAGGACCTGGGACGCTGGCTGCTGGCCCTGACGGGGCATGCGGAGGGACTCGCGGAATACCAGGCCTGGTACGCGGAGTGGGGCGCCTGGGTCATTCTGGCCAAGGGCGTCACCCCGATCCCCTACAAGCTGGTGACCATCGCTTCGGGCATGGCCCACTACGCCTTCGGCATGTTCGTCCTGCTGTCGGTGATCACCCGCGGCGCGCGCTTCTTCCTCACCGCCTTCGTGCTCAAGCGCTTCGGGCCGAAGATGCTCGAGATCATCGAGAGACGCCTTGTCACTGTCGCCCTGGCGGTGATCGGCCTCGTGGTCCTGGGCCTAGTGATGGCCAAATACGGCAGCGAGATCGTCGCGCTGATGTCCTAAGCCGCCTCGACGGCGCCGCGGACGCAATATAAGTCTCCAAATCCATGAACCTGTTGCGCTTCATCGCCCGTTGGTGGGCTGCCTTCGCTCTGGCCGCGGCCATCGCCCTGCTCGGGGCAGCGCATGCGTTCGAGGTGTTTGGCGGACTGGCGCCCTGCCCGCTCTGCCTCAAGCAGCGCGACGTCTACTGGATGGCCATCGCCATCTCGCTGCCCGCCACCCTTTGGGCCCTGTTCAGCCATTCCAAGGGCACGCCGCGCCTGGCCGCGTACCTGCTGTTCGGGGTCTTCACCGCCGGCGCCGTGGTGGCCACCTTCCACGCCGGGGGTGAGCTGCACTGGTGGAGGCTGCCGGCCACGTGCGGCGGGTCGCTGGGACCGGTTAACGCCGATGACCTGATCACGGCGCTCTCCGGCCGCGTCCGCATGCCGGCCTGCGACGTCGCGGCCTGGAAGATGTGGGGCATCTCCATGGCCGGCTGGAACGCCATCATCTCCACGGGCCTGGCCCTGTTCAGCCTCATCAGTTCGATGCGGCGCAAGTCCGACCGCGGCTGGCAGGACAATGTCCTCCGCTGACGTTCACATGCGGCCGGGGCCGGGCGCGCTGAAGCGACGCCTGCACGAGATCCTGCGCGTCGACCATGCCGGCGAGCTGGGCGCAGTCTGGATCTACCGGGGCCAGAAGGCGGTGTTTGACGCCGCCCCGGACAGGCAGCGGATCACCGAAGACCTGGGCGAGATGGAAGGCCACGAACAGGCCCACCTGTCGCGCTTCGACACCCTGCTCAATGAACACAGGGTCCGCCCCACCCTGATGGCCCCGCTCTGGCGGCTGGCCGGCTTTGGGCTGGGCGTCGGCACCGCCCTGATGGGCGAAAAGGCGGCCCACGCCTGCACCGAAGCGGTCGAGACCGTCATCGAAGATCATTACGCCGGCCAGATCGCCGAATTGGCCGATCGCGACCCAGCGCTGGCCGCCGAGCTTTCGCAGTTCCGCGACGAGGAACTGGCCCACCGCGACAAGGCCGTCGAGGAAGGCGCGCACGAGGCGCCGGGCTACGACATCCTGTCGACGATCATCCGGCTGGGCTGCCGCGCCGCGATCAAGATCAGCGAAAAGGTGTGAGCGTCTTTCGCCTGTCGGAAACGCCTGCCAACATGGCTGAGTCTCATCCCTTCTCCCCCTGTTCCGGAGTCCGCCCATGATCCGCGCCCGCCGCGCGCGCATCGTCGCCACCCTTGGTCCCGCCAGCCGCTCGCCCGCGATGGTGGAGGCGCTGGCCCGGGCAGGCGCCGACGTGTTCCGCCTGAACTTCAGCCACGGCGCGCCGGATGATCACCGCGCCGCGCTCGAGGCCGTGCGCGCCGCCGAAATCGCCATTGACCGCCCGCTGGCCGTGCTGGCCGATCTGCAAGGCCCCAAACTACGGTTGGGTCAGTTCGAGGGCGGCAAGGCCGAGCTGGTCACCGGCCAGCCGTTCCGGCTGGAACTGAACGGCGCCAAGGGCACGGAGCGCGGCGCCCCCATGTCCCACCCCGAGATCTTCGCGGTGCTCAAGCCCGGCGTGCTGATCCTGATCGACGACGGCAAGCTGCGCCTGAAGGTCGAAAGCTGCGGCCCTGACTTCGCCGAGACCACCGTGGTCCAGGGCGGGACGGTGTCGGACCGCAAGGGCGTGAACCTGCCCGGCGTGGTCCTGCCGCTGTCGGCGCTCACGGAAAAGGACCGCTCGGACCTGGCCTTCGCGCTGGACCTGGGGGTCGACTGGGTGGCGTTGTCGTTCGTGCAGAAGCCCGAGGACATGGCCGAACTTCGCATGCTGGTCGGCGGTCGCGCCGCCTGCCTGGCCAAGATCGAGAAGCCCCAGGCGCTGGACTGCCTCGACGCCATCCTCGACCTCTGCGACGGCGTCATGGTCGCCCGCGGCGACCTGGGCGTGGAACTGCCGCCGGAAGACGTCCCCGTGGCGCAGAAGCAGATCATCCGTGCCGCCAAGCTGCGCGGCGCCCCGGTGATCGTCGCCACCCAGATGCTGGACTCCATGGTCCACTCGCCCACGCCGACCCGGGCCGAGGCGTCCGACGTGGCCAACACCGTCTACGAGGGCGCCGACGCCATGATGCTGTCGGCCGAGAGCGCTTCCGGCGACTTCCCGATGGAGGCCGTGGCCATCATGGACCGGATCATCAGCCGGGTGGAACAGGACCCGCGCTGGCCCCAGCTGATGGCCGCCGAACACGCCGACAACGCGCACGGCGACCTCAACGCCATCGCGGCGGCGGCGACCCGTGCGGCCCAGGCCTCCCAAGCCGCCTGCCTGGTCGCCTTCACCGCCGGCGGCACCACCGGCCGCCGCCTTTCACGCGAACGGCCCCTGCAGCAGATTCTGGTCCTGACCCCGGCGATCCAGACGGCCCGCAAGCTGGCCTTGGCCTGGGGAGTCGAGCCGCGTGTCGCTGCCGATCCGGCCAATGTCGAGGAGATGGTGGCTGAGGCCGTCGAGGAGTGCCGCACCCTCGGGCTGGCCCAGCCGGGCCAGGCGATCATCATCGTCGCCGGCGTTCCCTTCGGCCGCTCCGGCTCGACCAACATGATCCGCATCGCCCACGTGTAGGCGACCCGAATCGAAAAGGGCGCGGCCGAAACCGCGCCCTTCGATCTTGTCTGTCAGCGGCGCGTCAGTCGGCGCCCGCCAGCAAAATCCTGCCTATTCGCGGTTCCGAACAACGGGGCAAGGCGAACCCGACCTATCACCGCGATTGAGCACGCCCTGGACGTTTGGCTGACACGGATTGCAGCGCGCGGCGACCTTGTCGCAACGGTTGCTGCAGAAGGTCGGTACGATATCGCACCAGCCCTCACGCTCGGCCTGGGCGCTGCTGTCTCCGGCCGTTGCGGCGTAGGTCGGACTCGAGACGGCGATCAAAGAAGCGGCCGCGAAACCGGCGACGACGAATGAGCGGATGGACTTGCGAATCATGATGGCTCTCCCCGCGACGCACCACGCGTCTGCAGGGATTGAACATCTTACGCTGGCGTAAGGGAAGGCCTCTTGATCAGGCCCTCTCCCATCCTCTGGCCGGAACGCGTTGCACGGTCAGGCTCCCTGCCCCCGTAGCGTTCACGGCTTGGCTGTGGCCCCCGGTGGGCTAAGGTCGCGGAACGCACCCGGAGCTTGCCGCATGAACCCCGCCGCCGAATTCGATCTCATCGTCTATGGGGCCAGCGGCTTCACGGGGCGGCTCGTTGCCGAGTATCTGTCGCTGCGCTACGGCTCGGGCGGCGAGGTGCGCTGGGCCATGGCCGGGCGCGACGCGGCCAAGCTGGCGGCGGTGCGTGACGAGATCGGGGCCGCGGCCTCAACGCCGCTGGTCATCGCCGACGCCTCGGACCCGGCGTCGATCAAGGCCATGGTCGGGCGCACCCGCGCCGTGATCACCACGGTCGGCCCCTACCAACTCTATGGCGAGCCCCTGGTGGCGGCCTGCGCCGAGGCCGGAACCGACTATCTGGACCTGTGCGGCGAGCCGGCCTGGATGCGGTTGATGATCGACGCCTACGAGGCGAAGGCCAAGGCCAGCGGCGCGCGCATCGTCTTCTCCTGCGGCTTCGATTCCATTCCCTTCGAACTGGGGGTCCTGTTCGCCCAGGAGACGGCGAAGGCGAAGCTGGGCGGGCCGGTCCCGCGCGCCAAGGGCCGCGTGCGGCGCATGCGCGGCGGATTCTCCGGCGGCACCGCCGCCAGCCTGAAGGCGACCATGGCCGCCGCCGCCAGGGACCCGGCGATCCTGGCCCTGCTGCGCGATCCCTTCTCACTCACGCCGGGCTTCACCGGCCCGGAGCAGCCGCGCGGCGACAAGCCCCTGCTGGACGAGGATGTCGACGGCTGGGTCGCGCCCTTCGTGATGGCGGCGATCAACACCCGTAACGTCCACCGCTCCAACGCCCTCCTGGGCCACGCCTGGGGCAAGGACTTCGTCTACGACGAGATGCTGATGACCGGCCACGGCGACAAGGGTGAAGCGGCGGCCAGGGCGATCGCGGCGGCCGGCGGCGGCCTGGGCGGCGAAGGCGGGCCCAAGCCGGGCGAAGGCCCCAGCAAGGAGGAGCGCGAGACCGGCTTCTTCGACGTGCTGGTGATCGGCAAGGCGGCGGACGGGCGCGAAGTGCGGGTCTCCGTCGCCGGTGATCGCGACCCGGGCTACGGCTCGACCTCGAAGATGATCGCCGAGTCCGGGGTATGCCTGGTGCGCGAGTGCCCCGAGGTTCCGGGCGGCGTCTGGACGCCGGGCGCGGCCATGGGCGGACGCCTGATCGATCGGCTGCAGAAGAACGCCGGCCTGACCTTCACGGTGGAATCCTGATGCGCGTCCTCAACCGTTTCGCGGCCGCCTGCGCCGCCCTGCTGAGCGGCCTGTTGCTGCTGGCCGCCGCCTCCCCCGCTCTGGCTCAGACGGGCTATGTCAGGGCTGGAAAGCTGGTGGATGTCGAGCGCGGCCGGGTGCTGAGCGACCAGCTGATCCGCTACGTCGACGGCAGGATCGTCTCGGTTGCGCCCTACACCGTTGCGCCTACTGACGGGCCGGTGACGGACTGGTCGCGCTACACCGTCCTGCCGGGCCTGATCGATCTGCACACCCACCTGGTCGGCGCCGACCAGGGCGCCTCGCCGGCCGATCCCCTCACCCACAGCGCGGGCGAGGACATCCTGACCGGCGTGCGCAATGCGCGCCAGACGCTGCGGGCCGGCTTCACCACCGTGCGCGACGTCGGCGTCTGGCGAGGCCTGCTCGACACCGACCTGCGCAACGCCATCAATGACGGCAGGGTCGAGGGCCCGCGCATGAAGGTGGCCGGCGCCTACATCACCATCCCCGGCGGCGGCGGCGAGGTGACTGGCCTGGCGCCCGACGTCACTCCACCCGAAGAGATGCGCCGCGGCGTGGTCTACAGCGACGAGGACGTGCGCCTGCGCGCCCGCTGGCTGTTCCAGCACCACGTCGACTTCCTCAAGCTGATCGTCACCGGCGCCGTCCTGACCGTCGGCACCGAGCCCGGCCAGATGGAGCTGAGCGAGGCCCAGGTCCGCATCGCCGTCGCGGTGGCCAACGAATACCATTCGTTCGTGGCCGCCCACGCCCACGGCGCCGAGGGCATCAAGGCCGCCATCCGCGCCGGCGTGCGCACCGTCGAGCACGCGTCCCTGATCGATGACGAGGGCATCGCCCTGGCGCGGACCCGGCCGGTCTGGCTGGTGATGGACATCTACAACGGCGACTTCATCGATGAGGTCGGCCGCCGCGACGGCTGGCCGGCCGAGACCCTGCGCAAAAACCTCGAGACCACCGAGGCCCAGCGGGAGGGCTTCCGCAAAGCGGTGGCGGCAGGGGTCAAGGTCGCCTTCGGCACCGACGCGGGCGTCTATCCGAACGGCCTGAACGCGCGCCAGTTTCCCTACATGGTCCGCTACGGCATGACCCCGATGCAGGCGATCCAGTCGGCCACCAGCGTCGCGGCAGAAGCGATGATGTGGAGCAGCGACGTCGGCGCCGTCTCGCCCGGCCGCTATGCCGACATGATCGCGGTCGAGGGCGACCCCCTGCAGGACATCTCGATCCTGCAACACGTGAAGGCCGTCATGAAGGGCGGCGTGCTGGTGGGCCAGTGAGCGCCCCCTGCCACGCCCATATCTACTACCCGCTCGACCAGCGGCCGATCGCCGAGGCCCTGCGCCTGCGGTTCCAGGCCATGACCCGCTCAGGCGAGGTGCTCTATGTCGGCGAACTGAGGGATCACAAGGTCGGACCCCACCCGATCCCTCAGTTCGAGATCCACTTTCTGGAAGACCGCCTGCCGACGCTCAGGCCGATCCTCGAGGGCTGCGGCCTGCGGGTCCTGATCCACCCCCTGACCGACGACGACCTCGCCGACCATACCTCGCTTGGGGAATGGATCGGCGAGCCGGTTGAACTGGACCTGACGGTGCTCGATCCGCCAGGCGTGAACCAGGGCGTGGCGCGGTTCGGCAGGACGGATTTCTAGGGCCGCGACTACGGCTCCAGCTCGATGTCCCAATACAGGTAGTCCAGCCAGCTCTGGTGCAGATAGTGGGGCGGGAATTTCCGGCCGGCGTCCTGGAGCTCGTACATCGACGGCCGGCGCGAGGTCCGCGCCGGGTGCATGCCGGCTTCGCGAGGGGTGCGCCCGCCCTTGCGCAGGTTGCAGGGCGCGCAGGCGGTGACGATGTTCTCCCACGTCGTGCGCCCGCCCCGCGAGCGGGGAATGATGTGGTCGAATGTCAGATCGCTGCGCGCGTGGCAGTACTGGCAGGTGAAGCCGTCGCGCAGGAACAGGTTGAAACGGGTGAAGGCGGGCGGCCGGTCCTGATCGATGTAGGACTTCAGCGACACCACGCTGGGGAGGGTGAACTCCATCGAAGGCGAGTGGATCACCTTGTCGTAGGTCGAGACCACCTCCACCCGGTCCTGGAAGACGGCTTTCACCACCTCCTGCCAGGGCCACAAAGACAGCGGATAATAGGACAGGGGCCGATAGTCGGCGTTGAGGACCAGCGCGGGCCAGCCCGACGGCGGGTTCGTCAGAACCTGCATCGCCATCCCCCCGTGAAGGCCAGGGGCCGGGCCGTGCGGCCCGCTATGCAAACCTCGTCAGGACTGAAGACACGCCTCCCTTCCATGCGAATCGCCGGGAATCACGAGGAGCCCCGAACCCTTCGAATATAGGGCACAAATCCTTGACGCTCTATGACGTGTTAACGACGTTTGTTCAGGGTTCGATGTGGGGACCGGGCTGGGCGCCGTCCTCGGGCGCCATGCCGCTGAAGCCCGGCAGCTGCCAGCCCCAGGCCAGGGCCCCGGCGCGCAGGGCGAAGCCGGAGACGAAGCCGGCGGTCGCCGAGACCAGATCGTCCGCGCCGGCCCACTTCAGCACCACGAACACCGTCGCCGCCAGCAGCGCCGCCGAGACCGTGATCTCGCGCCGCAGCAGGATCGACGGCTCGCCCGCCAGCACGTCGCGCACCACCCCGCCGAAACAGGCCGACAGCGCCCCCATGACGATGCAGACCAGAGGCGGCACGCCATAGCTGGCGGCCTTGGCGGCGCCGATGACGCCGTAGGCGGCCAGGCCCAGGGCATCCAGCCACAGGAGCGCGCTCAGGCGCCAGGCCCGGGCGCCCATCACCCAGATGGCGCAGGCGGCCACAATGCACATGGCGACATAGCCGGGGTCCGTCACCCAGAAGACCGGCGCGCCGATCAGCAGGTCGCGCAGGGTGCCGCCGCCGATGCCGGTCGCGGCGGCGAAAAAGGCGAAGGTGACCAGGTCGTGCTGCTTGCGCGCGGCCGCCAGGGCGCCGGTGGCGGCGAAGACGGCGACGCCGGCGTAGTCCAGGCCGACAAGCAGGGGCGTAGGCGCGATCATGGCGGACGAGGTAACGCGCCTTTCCGCACCGCGCCATACCAGGCCCAAAGAAGATGCGCCGCCGTCGACCGGTGTGGCGCCCAGACCGCGGCGCGCACGGCGCTCTCCTTCTCGGTCGGCCGAACCTCGAGATCGTCCAGCCAGCGAAGGGTCTCGCGCAGGGCCACGTCGCCTACCGGGAAGAAGTCGGTGCGGCCTTCGCAGAACATCAGGAACACCTCGGCGCTCCACTGGCCGATTCCTACGAGCGAAGTCAGGGCTTCCAGCGCCTGGGCGTCGTCCAGCGCGTCGAGGTCGTCGACCCCGTGGCGGTGCTCGAGAAAGGCTTCGGCGATGCCGAAGATGTAGCGCGCCTTGGGCCGCGACAGCCCCATGGTCAGCAGGCCCTCCTGCCCGGCGGCGACCGCATTCCCCGGGGTGATCTCGCCCAGGCCCGCCTTCACCCGGCCCCAGATCGCGTGGGCCGAGGCGGTGGAAACCTGCTGCCCGACGATCATCGAGACCAGGCCTTCGAACCCGCCCGGCTCGGTGCGCCACGGGACTTCTCCGACCAGGGCGTTGACGCGCGCCAGCGCCGGGTCGGCGGCGGCCAGTTCGGCGCGCCAGGCAGAGATCTGGGCGGGCGTCGGGTGGGGACGGGACAGAGTGCGGCTCCCTAAGCGGTCAGGATCGGTGTATGCGCGGCCATGGCCTTCGTCACCCGCTTCGCGCCCTCGCCGACCGGATATCTGCACAAGGGGCACGCCTTTTCGGCCCTGACCGCATGGCAGGCGGCGCGCGATCACACAGGCCGCTTCTTGCTGCGGATCGAGGATATCGACGCCACCCGCTGCAAGCCCGCCTTCGAGGCCGCGATCCTGGAGGATCTGGCCTGGCTTGGCCTGGACTGGGAGCGTCCGGTGCGCCGTCAGTCCGACCACCTCGCCGACTACCAGGGCGCCCTCGACACCCTGCGCGACAAGGGCCTGCTCTACCGCTGCTTCCGCACCCGCAGGGAGGTGCTGGACGAGATCGGCCGCGCGCCGCACCAGTCCGGCGAAAGCCCGGACGGGGCGGTGTTCACGGGCGCGCCCCTGCCCGCCGCTGAGGAACAGGCGTTGCTGGATCAGGGCAGGCCCTTCGCCTGGCGGCTATCGCTGGCGGCCGCGCGCGAGCAGCTGGGTGCGACGTGGGACGACCTCGCCTTCATCGAAGCGTCGGAGGAGATTGTGAAGGCCCGGCCCGAGACTGCGGGCGACGTGGTGCTGGCGCGCAAGGACGTGGGCGTGGCCTACCATCTCGCGGTGGTCTGGGATGACGCCCTGCAGGGGGTGACCGAGGTGATCCGAGGGCGCGACCTCTACGAGGCCACCCACATCCAGCGCCTGCTCCAGGCGCTGCTGGACCTGCCCACGCCCCGCTACCGGCACCACCCGCTGCTCACCGGCCCCGACGGCAAGCGTTTCGCCAAGCGCGACCGGTCCCAGACCTTGCGCGAACTGCGCGAGGGGGGGATGACGGCCCAGGCCCTGCGGAACGAGCTGGGGTTCGGAACCGCCGCATGACCACCGCCGCCCATCCCCCGAAGACCGACACCCGCGCGCTCATCGTGCTGATGATCGGCGCCGCCGCCATCGGCTTCGCGCCCATCTTCGTGCGCCTGACCGAAACCGGCCCTGCCGCCGCCGGTTTCTGGCGGCTGCTGTTCGCCTTGCCCTGGCTGCTGTTGCTCGCCTTCCGGCCGGGCGCGAAGACGGAAGGCGCGGGCGTGCCGTGGAAGTGGACAGGGCTGGCCGGGGCGATGTTCGCCGCGGACATGCTCTTCTGGCACTACGGCGTGACCTACACCTCGGTGACCAACGCGACGGTCCTGACCAACCTGACGCCCGTGGTGGTGACGCTCGCCGCCTGGATCTTCTTCCGCGAGCGGCCCAGGCGGATGTTCGTCGCCGGCCTCGCCCTGGCGCTCGCCGGCGCCATGACCATGGCGTTCAGCCATTCCGGCGCGGGCGGCGTGAACCCGCCGTTGGGCGACCTGCTCTCGCTGATCACGGCGCTCTGGTACGGCGCCTACTTCATCTGCATCGGCCGCGCGCGCCAGGCCGCCGACGCCACCCGGGTGATGCTGTGGTCCACCGCGACGGGCGCGCCGCTGCTGCTGATCGCGGCGCTGCTGCTGCGCGAGGACCTGCGCCCTGACAGCCTGGCCGGCTGGGGCGCCTGCGCGGCGCTGGGCGTGGTGCACGTGGTCGGCCAGGGCGCTATCGCCTGGGCGTTGGGACGGCTGCCCACGGCCCTGGCCTCGGTGGTGGTGTTCGTCCAGCCTGTGGTCGCCGCCTTCCTGGGTTGGCTCATCTTCGGCGAGCCGGTCGGCCTCATCCAGGGCCTGGGCGGCGTGATCGCGCTGCTGGGCGTGGCGGTCGCGCAGCGCTCGGCCGTCAGCAAGCGGACCGCCACGGACACCGGCGCGGCGACGGCCTAGGGAATAAGCAGCGTGCTCCCCGTTGTCTCCGACGCCTCCAGCGCCCGGTGCGCCTCGGCGGCTTCGGCCAGCGGGAAGCGCCGGTTGATGGCGATCTTCACCTTGCCCGAGGCGATCACCTCGAACAGCGCCGCGGCGCTGGCGTCCAGTTCCTCGGTGGTGACCACGTAGTCGAACAGGGTCGGGCGCGTCAGGTAGAGCGAGCCGTGGCGGCTGAGCACCTGCGGATCGACCGGCTCGGCCGTCCCCGAGGCGTTGCCGAAGATGACCAGCATGCCCCGCCGGCCCAGGCTCATCAGCGAGGCGTCGAAGGTGGCCTTGCCGACGCCGTCGTAGACCACGCGCACGCCGGCGCCGCCGGTAATGTCCTTCACGCGATCGGCGATGTCTTCGCTGTGATGGTCGATGGCGTGATCGGCCCCGAGGGCGCGCGCGATCGCCGTCTTTTCAGGCCCGCCCGCGACCGCGATCACGGTGGCGCCCAGCGCCTTGGCCCAGGGAACCAGGATCGACCCGACCCCGCCCGCCGCCGCATAGACCAGGATCGTGTCGCCGGGTTGGACCTTGTAGGTGTGGCGCAGCAGATATTCCGCCGTCATGCCCTTCAGCATCGCGCCCGCAGCGGTCTCTGCGCTGATCGTGTCCGGCAGGGCCACCGCGCGGCCGGCGGGCATGGCGCGGTACTGGGCATAGGTCCCGAAGCCGCCCGCGTAGGCCACCCGGTCGCCGACCGCGTGGCGGGTGACGCCCTCGCCGATCTTCTCGACCACGCCCGCCCCCTCGCCGCCCGGAACGAACGGCGTCGGCACGGGATAGAGGCCGCTGCGCTGATAGACCTCGATGTAGTTGAGCCCGATCGCCTCCTGGCGGACCAGGATCTCGCCGGGACCGGGTTCGGGCGTCGGCAGTTCGACGAGTTCGAGCGCGTCGGGTCCGCCGGGCAGACTGACCTGGATTGCCTTCATGACGCGCTCCTCGGGTAACCGTGTGGGTCACAGATAGGCGCCCTCGCGCCCGGCCCAATGCAGGACCCAAAGAAAACGGGCCCGAGGTCGCCCCCGGGCCCGTCTGAATTGTCGCGCTGAACCGAAGCCTAGAGCGGCTGGAGGTTGACCGCGGCGGTCTTGCCGCGCTCGTTTTCCTCGTCGTAGCTGACCCGCTGGCCCTCGTTGAGGCTCTGCAGGCCGGCGCGCTGTACCGCCGAGATGTGGACGAAGACGTCCTTGCCGCCATCCTCAGGCTGGATGAAGCCATAACCCTTGGTGGTGTTGAACCACTTGACCGTGCCGGTCGCCATTTCACGTCTCCAAGCTTGCCGTTCCTGGACCGCGGACGAACCCTTCGGCCCTCGCAATCCAGTCCAGGAGCAGCTTCGTGGAGTGGGGCCCTTAAGGGCCCTTGGTCCGGTCGTCGGCAGCCAAGCTTAGGATCGCACCCAAAGTTGTGCCTTCCCCTTCGGCGACGGTCAAATCGAATCAGTCGGGGCCGCGGCGCTTTTCGCTGGCGGCGCAGGCGCCAGCGGCGGCAGGGAGTCCGACGGAGGGGCCGGCGCGACGGTCGCGGGACCATGGGGACAGAAGTCGGAAGGCCCCATGTCGAAGTGCAGGTGGTTGGCGTGGGCTTCGTTGTAATCCGGCCCCAGCACGGTGCGGAACACCTGGCAGCCGCCCTCGCGCACGCGGCGCAGGAACTCGGCCTCAGGTCCGACCTTCGGCCAGCCTTCCAGCACCGTGACCCGCCGCCCGTCCGCCAGCTTGAACTCGCCGATGTCCAGGGCATTGGCGCGGGCGTGCTCGGAGGGGTTTGAGTCCGCGCCGCCGTACATGCGCCGGCACGAATAGGTCCCGTAGCTGACCAGGCCGGTGACCGGCGACTGCAGCGTCTCCTGCGCCGCGGGCTGCAGCACCTGGCGGTCCCAGACCACATAGGCGGCCACCAGCGGACAGCTCATCACAAGGTCGTTCGGCGACAGCGAGGTGACACCGGACTTGATGCGCACGGCGTTGCGCACCTGACAGAAGGGTTCAGCGCCGTCGATGTCCTCGGCCGGCTCGACCTCCACGCCCGCCTCGTGCAGCGCCAGGATGCAGGCGTCGCGGTCGCTGGCCAGCTCCTGGATCTGCATGTGGGTGGCCAGCCCCGCGGGCTGGGTCAGGTCGACCGGTTTCCAGGGCAGGTGGCGGCTGGGCACATAGGCGTCGACCACGAACCAGGCGATCACGCCCAGCGCGGCCAGGAAACCGAAACGGAAGAGGATGCCCCAGAGCGTACGCACGCCGGACCGTCGCACGCGCCCGGCGCCCCCTCAAGCTGAGCCGTTGAGCCTTTTTACCCAGTGATCGGCGGGGCGTAGATATCGGCCAGGCGCTTGCCCAGCTGCTGGCAGGCCTTCTGTCCGCCGTCGGCGGCGGCGTCGTTGGAGGCGACCGCGATGGCCACCCCGCGCTGGGGCAGGACCAGGGCGTTGACGTACCAGTAGGTGTTGGACCCGGCGTGGGTCAGGCCGTGCCCGCGCGGCCCGTCGAGAACCCCCCAGCCCAGCGCGTATGCCGGCGGGCCGGCGCCCACCGGAGTGGTCAGGGTCCGCACCGTTTCGGGCTTCAGCACGCCGCCGCCGTCGTTGAGGAACAGCCCCAGCCAACGGGCGTAGTCCGCCATCGCCATGTGCGCCGTGCCGGCGGGGCCGAGCGCGGGCGGATTGTCGGCCCCCTCCTCGTCGGGGTTCACCGGACGCGGACCCGGCGTGGCCGAGCCGAAGAAGGCCGGCGCGTGACCCCACGGCTGGGCCCCCTTGGGCGCGCCGAACCCGGCGGTCGTCAGACCCAGGGGAGCCCACAGCTGGGCCTGGATGACATCCTCCCACGGCTTGTGCGCGATCCGCTCGATGGCGGCCCCGGCCAGGATGTAGTCGGCGTTGGCGTAGCTGAAGGCTCCGGCGGGACCCGCGGGCGCCACGGCGAGCGCCTTGGCGACCAGGTCGGTGCGCTCCTGGGCGACGGGCTTGGGCGTCGCCAGCATCTGCGCCCACTCAGCGCCGGTAAGGCCCGCGTCGAGCAGGCCGGCGCGGTGAGCCATGATGGCTTCGATGGTGGTCGACTTCCAGCCGGCGTGCACCGTCAGGTCGGGAAACAGCTCCGGCATAGTCGCGCCCCAGCGCGCCTTGCCCTGCTCGACCAGCCGTCCGTACACGGCGGCGGTCATCGCCTTGGTGTTGGACCCCAGATGCCAGATGTCGGCGGTCGTGACCTTGTCGGGCGCCCCGTTGCGTCGCACGCCCTCGGCCTGGAGGTAGACCACCCCCTGGCGATTGATGACCAGTCCCGCGAGCGCCGGCGCCTTGCTGTCCTTGAGCACCTCGGCCACGAGTCCCGCCGGTGCGGCGGGCGCCTCCGCGCGGGCGGCGCCCGCCCCAAGGCCAAACGCCAGCGCACCCAGTCCGAACTGTCGCCGATCCATCCCGTGTCCCCTCGTCATGCGGTCGATCGTCAGCTTATGCTGCGCGCCAGGGCCGGGGGATGAATTCTTGCTCATAAAGAGAGTGGCCAGACGCGGCCTGATGGGGCTCGGGATCCTGTTCCTGGGCCTTGTCATCTTCATCTTGATCCGCGCGGCGACCTGGACGGCGCCGAGCTACGAGCGTCCGGTGGCCCTGGCCGCTCCGATCCCGATCGACGCGGACGCGGCGGCCGCGCGCCTGTCCCAGGCCGTCCGCTTCCAGACCGTCTCCAACCAGGACGAGACCCGGAACCAGTGGGACCAGTGGGACGCGCTGCAGGCCTGGATGGTCGCGACCTACCCCGCCGCCCATGCCGCCACGACGCGCGAGACCGTCGCCGGCCACTCCCTGATCTACACCTGGGCGGGGTCGGACCCGGCGCTGAAGCCGATCATCCTCATGGCCCACCAGGACGTGGTGCCCGTCACGGCCGACACGCTTGGCGACTGGCGGCAGCCTCCCTTCGAGGGCCGGGTTGTCGACGGGGTCGTCTGGGGCCGCGGCGCCATGGACGACAAGGGCTCGCTGGTCGGCATCCTGGAGGCCGTCGAGGCCCTGGCGGCGCGCGGGTTCAAGCCGAAGCGCACGGTCTATCTCGTCTTCGGCCATGACGAGGAGGCCGGGGGCACGGGCGCGGCAGCCGCCGCAGCTCTGCTGGCCGGCCGGGGCGTGCAGCCCGAGTTCGTCCTCGACGAGGGTGGCGCCGGCCTGACCGAAGACCCGGTGATGGGCCGCCCGATCGCCTTCATCGCCATCGCCGAGAAGGCCTACGCCACCCTGAAGGTCGAGGCCCGCGCGCCGGGCGGCCATTCGTCGGCGCCGCCCGGAGACACCGCCGTGCACGTGCTGGCGCGCGCCATCGACCGCATCGCGTCAGACCCCTTCCCCCTGTTGTTCACCGGCCCCGGCGCCGACTCGATCCGCGCGCTGTCGGCGGACGCGCCGTTCCTGCAGCGCGCCATTATCGCCAACGACTGGCTGTTCGCCCCCCTGATCGCGGCCAAGGCCGGCGCCTCGCCCGATGGCGCGGCCCTGCTGCACACCACCATAGCGCCGACCATGCTGGAGGGTTCGCCCAAGGAGAACGTGCTGCCCGAGCGGGCGACGGCGCTGATCAACTACCGCATCCATCCGCGCGACAGCCGCGAAGCGGTGATGGCGCGGGCCCAGCGTGCGGTGAAAGGGCTGCCAGTGACGCTCAGCTGGATGCCGGGCGGCAGCGACCGCTCGCCCATCGCCGCGACCGACACCCAAAGCTGGTATCAGCTCGCCGCCCTCGCCCGCGCCGCCACGGGCGCGCCGGCCATCCCGGGCCTGACCCGCGGGGCCACCGACGGCCGGTCGATGACCCGCCTGACGCCCAACGTCTACCGCTTCCTGCCGGTCATGCTGACATCCGAGGAACTGGCGACCCTGCACGGGGTGAACGAGCGGATCTCGGTCGCGAACGTGAAGCGCTCAGCGGAGTTCTACGCCCGCCTGATCGCGACGATGGCGGGGTAGAAACGGGGTTGTCAGGGGCGAAACCTGACTTTTACCTTATTAATCAATATCTTATGGTCGCATCAAGCCGCTTTGGCCGGGATCAGCCCGCGCCGACGGCCTCGCTGACGCTTGCAAACCCTTCCGCCCTGAGGCGCGCCGCCAGATCGGCCTTGATCCGCCCAACCAATCCGGGGCCCCCGAAAACCATGGCTGAATAGAGTTGCACCGCAGAGGCGCCGGCGCGGATCTTGGCGTAGGCCTCCGCTCCCGATCCGATTCCACCGACGCCGATCAGGGGCAGCTTCCCAGCCGTCGCCGCATGGAATTCACCCAGCACCCGGGTCGAGGGTTCAAACAGAGGCGCGCCTGAGAGACCGCCCGTCTCCGTCGCGAACGGCGACGCCAGGCTCGCGGGGCGGTCCACGGTGGTGTTGGACACGACCAAGGCGTCGATGCCGCCGGTCAGGCACGCGTCGGCGATCTGGCCGATCTCGTCGTGGTCCAGATCCGGCGCCACCTTCAGGAACAGCGGTTTGGCGCCGTGAGCCGCGGTCAGCGCCTGGCGCGCCTCGGCCATGCGCCCGAGCAACTCATCCAGCGCCGCGCGCGTCTGCAGCGCCCGCAGGCCCGGCGTGTTGGGCGAGGAGATGTTGGCGGTGAAATAGCTGGCGTGCGGCCACAGCCGCTCAAGCCCGACGACGTAGTCCGCCGTGCGGTCCGTCGCGTCCTTGTTGGCCCCGATATTGGCCCCGACCACCCCCGGCCGCCCGGCCCGGCGCGCCAGCCGCGCGGCGAAGGCGTCGAGGCCTTCGTTGTTGAAGCCCATGCGGTTGATCACCGCCCGGTCTTCGGTCAGGCGAAACAGGCGCGGCTTCGGATTCCCGGCTTGAGGTTTGGGCGTGACCGAGCCGCATTCCACGAACCCGAACCCGCTCGCCAGCATGGCGTCGGGAACCTCGGCATTCTTGTCGTAGCCGGCCGCCAGGCCCACGCAGTTGGGCAGCTTCAGGCCGGCGATGGTGGAGGCCAGGATGGGATCTCCGCCGCCGGCTTCCCTCGGCCCCAGCCCCAGCTTTAGGGCATCGATGCTCAGGCCGTGGACGGTCTCGGGATCGAACAGCCGCAGCGCCGAAGCGGCGAGGTCATGCAGGCTCACTCGCCCGCCCCGCCGCCGTGGTCCTTGGCGAAATAGAGGTTCCAGAACCGGGGCCGCAGGGCTTCGTCGAACTCGAAGACCGCCGCCGAGGCGGTCGGGAAGGAGGCGCGGGCCTTGTCGATGGTCGACGCCGCCTCGGCGCCCTCGACCATCAGCTCCAGCATGGCGACCGGAATTCCCGGGTTGTGGCCGACGACGAGGATGGTTTCGGCCTCTTCGGCTGCCCGCTCGACCGCGTCGCGGATCGCGTGTGACGAGGCGTTGTTGAGCTTTCGCTCAAAACGAACTGGCGTGTCGGTGAAGGCCTCGACCAAACCCGCCCAGGTCTGGCGCGTGCGCTCGGCGGAGGAAACCAGCGCCAGGTCCGGGGTCAGCCCGGCTTCCGCCAGCACCCGGCCCATGATCACCGCGTCGCGATAGCCGCGCTCGGCCAGCGCCCGGTCGAAATCGTCGCCCGAGGCGGCCTTGGACTCGGCCTTGGCGTGACGCATGAGGATGAGCTTGCGCATGGCGGCGGTTCTAGGCGGGTTTGTCGCGCCTATCCACTGTCCGTCGGCTCGGAACCGGCGCCGGCTGCAGCATGTCGGGCAGCATGTCGGCCAGCAGGTTGGTCGCCGGCTCGGCCCTGACCGCGAAGGTACGCTTGACCGCCTCCAGCAGGATCAGCCCCGCCGCGCCGGGCCAGATCTTCGATCCCACCTGCTCGAAGGTCTCGGCCCATTCCGACAGCGGCGTCCAGGGCGGCACATAGAGCGCCTGGGACCAGGCCGTGGGCTCAAGGTCGGCGTCGCGCACCAGCCGCTCCAGCTGGCCCCGCGTGAACGGGCGGCCGTGGCCGAAGGGGGTCTTCTCAGCGTGGGACCACAGCCCCCCGCGCGCGGCGGCGGCGATGATCACCCGCCCCGA
>CAZRKY010000023.1:0-20468 GCA_964600375.1 uncultured Caulobacteraceae bacterium
TCATCGATGAGCGTTACCTCGCCGTACGGCGTCTCCAACTTTAGCTCGGTCATTAGAGCCGCGTCCGCACCGACCACAGCTCCGGAAACGCCCGCCGCTCAAGGGTCTTCTGCAGGTAGCTCACCCCCGGCGTCCCGCCGGTGCCCATCTTCTGGCCGATGATCCGCTCGACCGTGACCACGTGCTTGTGGCGCCAGGTGAGCAGGGCGTCGTCGAGGTCGACCAGTTTCTCGGCCAGCTCGTAGAGCGCCCAGTAGCGGGTGGTGTCGGAATAGACCTCCAGCCAGGCGTCCTCGACGGCCTTCGACGGCGCGTAGGGCTGGCTGATGTCGCGGTTCAGCACCGCCTCGGGGATGGCCAGGCCGGCGCCGGCCAGGGCGCGGATGGCGTCGTCGTAGAGGCTGGGCTGGTCGAGCGCCGCCTTCAGGTCGGCCAGCGGCCCGGTGCGCTCGGCATGGAACTTGAGGAAGTTCGCGTCCTTCAGGCCCAGCAGGTACTCCAGCCGTCGGAACTGGTGTGACTGGAAACCGGAACTCGTGCCGAGCGACCCGCGGAAGGCCAGGTAGTCGGCCGGCGTCATGGTCGCCAGGATGTCCCAGGAATGGGTCATCACCGCTTGGATGCGCGACACCCGCGCCAGGCACTTGAAGGCCGGCGGCAGGTCGCCCGCCTGGATGAACCGCTTGGCCAGCGTCACCTCGTGGATGATCTGCTTGAGCCACAGCTCCTTGGTCTGATGGATGATGACAAACAGCATCTCGTCGTGCTCGCCCGACAGCGGCCGCTGGCAATCCAGCAGGTCGTCGAGCGCGAGATAGGACGAGTAGGTGATGGGTTGGGCGGTTTCGGTCATGCCCCGGTTCTAGGGGACGCGCCGGGTCCGGCCAAGCGTCAGGAGGCGGCCGCCAGCATCCCGCCGTCGCCGTCGCCACGGGCCGCCTCGCGACTGGCCTCGCCCCAGGCCAGGGTCTTGGAGATCAGTTCGGCCATGCCCACCGGCTTGGCGATGCAGTCGTCGAGCCCGGCCTCTTCGTAGTCGGCGAGCTGTTCGGACAGGGTGTTGGCGGTGACCGCCACGATCGGTACGCAGCCCGCCTGGCCCGGGAGCCGGCGGATGGCGCGCGTCGCCTCCATGCCGTTCATCACCGGCATCTGGATGTCCATAAGGATGACATCCCAGCCCCCCAACCGCGCCGCCTCCAAGCCCTGGGCGCCGTCGTCGGCGGTGTCGCACTCGATGCCCTGGGCGCACAGGATGGCGCAGACCAGGGCCCGGTTGGCCTCGTTGTCGTCGACGTACAGGACACGCAGGGGGGTATCGTCATCGCCGCCGTCCGGGTTGGCCTGAGGCGCGGACGATACCGCGTCGGGCTCGGGCGGCGGGGTGGGCAGCGCGGCCAGATCGTCCATCGCGATCATGCGCTCGACCACCAGGTTCAGGCGCTCGCCGGCGGCGTGGATGCGCGCGGCCTGGCCGGCGCGGGCCTCGTCCAGTCCGCTGTCGCGCAACAGTCCGGCAAAGCCGATCACGGCGTTGAGCGGCGTGCGCAGCTCATGGCTCATGTCGGTGAGGAACTTCTGGCGCGCCTCGGCCATGGCGGCCTTCTGCTCGGCGGCGGCGCGCGCCACCTCGGCCTCGACCCGCAGAGTCACGTCCTTTTCGTTCAACAGCACGCCGGGCGCACCGGTGACCGGATCCAGCACCGGCCGGGCGTCGAACTGGTGCCAGCGCCGGCCCCGGGCGGTCATGACCTCGCAGAGGTCGGCGGCGATGGCCCCGCCGCTGGCCTGGGCAAACAGGGCCTCGCCGCGCGCGGAGTCGATGAAACGGGCGAGGAAGGGGTGTTCGGCCGCGTCATAGGCGGCGAAGGCGGCCGGATTGGCGAAGATCGCCGCCCCGTCCGAGTCGAACAAGGTGATCAGGGTCGAGGTATGGCGCAGGGCCTCCACGGCGCGCCGTTCACCGGCCTTCACCTCGGCGGGCGCGGCCTCGAACAGCAGCACCGGCCTGCCGTCGTCCAGCCGGTAGGTCGAGATGGTGGCCTGGACCGTGACGGGCGCGCCCTGCGGGTAGAAGGTCCACTGCTCGTCGACGGTCTCTCCCCCGGCGGTGGCGCGCGCCAGGCGCTCGGTGCGGGCCAACACGGCGGGCGAGAGCTGTGAAAAGTCGCGGGCCAGCAGCTCCTCGCGCGACTGGGCCCCCCAGAGGATCAGCGCTGCGTCATTGGCGTAGACGCCGCGCAGGCCGACGGGATCGAACAGCCAGATCGGCCGCCGAAGCCCGTCCCAGGCGCGCATCGCGGGGGTGTGTTCAAAGGTCGGGGCGGGAACTGTCACGGCGCGACCCTAGCGCAGACGGCTAAAGCAATGCTGAACGGGGTTCAGCCCCGCGATGTGAGCCCTTCGGAAGAAGGGGACCAACCCCTTCTTGTCGCAGGTGATCTTCACGGGTGGGCGGTTTGAACTCAAGGACGAGGCCCTGCGGGCCTCGCCGCGCCGCGGCGGCGAAGCCGTCCTTGACTTCAATCCACCCACCCGCACGCTGGCCTGCAAGACAATGAAGGGCTAGCAGGCGCTCACGCGCCTTCACCTGGAGAAGAGATGACAGCGGCGAGCCCGGGCTGGGAATTCTGGATCGACCGGGGAGGGACCTTCACCGACATCGTCGCGCGCGCGCCGGACGGTGCATTGACCGTGCGCAAGCTGCTCAGCGAGAACCCCGGCCGCTACGCCGACGCCGCCACCGAAGGCGTGCGCACGATCCTGGCCGAGGCAGGCACGCCCGACGCCCCGGTCGCGGCGGTGAAGATGGGCACTACGGTGGCGACCAACGCCCTGCTCGAGCGCAAGGGCGAGCCGACTGTTCTGGCGATCACGGCCGGTCTGGGCGACGCCTTGCGAATCGGCTGGCAGAGCCGCCCACGCATCTTCGACCGCCACATCGTCCTGCCTGAGCCGCTCTATGGCCGGGTCGTGGAAATCCCGGAACGGGTCACCGCCGAGGGCGAGGTGCTGGAGTCCCTGGACGGGACGGCGGCCCGCGTCGGCCTGCAGGCGGCCTTCGACGCAGGCTTCCGCGCCGTCGCCATCGTGCTGATGCACGGCTGGCGCTTCACCGCCCACGAGGCGGCCGTGGCGGTCATCGCGCGCGACATCGGCTTCACTCAGGTCTCGGTCAGCCACGAGGTCGCGCCCCTGATCAAGCTGGTCGGGCGCGGCGATACGGCGGTGGTCGACGCCTATCTGTCGCCGGTGCTGCGCCGCTACGTCGACCGGGTCTCGTCGGCCTTGGGCGATAGTGGCCACCTGCTGTTCATGCAGTCGAACGGAGGCCTGACCGATGCGCGCGCCTTCCGGGGCAAGGACGCGGTCCTGTCGGGGCCTGCGGGGGGCATCGTCGGTATGGCGGCGACGGCCAAACAGGCGGGCTTCGACCACGTCATCGGCTTTGACATGGGCGGCACCTCGACCGACGTCAGCCACTACGCCGGGACCTATGAGCGGGCCTACGAGACGGTGGTCGCCGGGGTGCGATTGCGGGCGCCGATGATGGACATCCACACCGTCGCGGCGGGCGGCGGCTCGATCTGTTCCTTCGACGGAGCGCGCTTGCGGGTCGGGCCGCACTCGGCCGGGGCCGTTCCCGGGCCGGCCTGCTACCGGCGCGGCGGGCCGCTGACCATCACCGACTGCAACGTCATGCTGGGCAAGTTGCGGCCTGAATTCTTCCCCCGCGTCTTCGGCCCCGGGGGCGACCAGCCGCTGGACCGCGACGCCGTCGTCGCCCGCTTCGGTGAGGTGGTGTCAGCCATCGAGGCCGCCACGGGGAAGCGTCGCGACCCCGTCGAGATCGCCGAGGGCTTCGTCACCGTCGCGGTCGAGAACATGGCGCGCGCCATCAAGCAGATCTCGATCCAGCGCGGCTATGACGTCGGTAAATATGTGCTCGCCTGTTTCGGCGGCGCCGGCGGCCAGCACGCCTGTCTGGTGGCCGATGCGCTCGGCATGACCCGGGTGATGATCCACCCGCTGGCCGGTGTGCTGTCGGCCTACGGCATGGGTTTGGCCGACCTGCGGGTGGTGCGCGAGGAGACGGTCGAGAAGACCCTCGACGCGGCGCTGGCCGACGAGCTGGGCGCCACGGCTGACCGTCTCGAGGCTGCCGCCCGCGCGGCGCTGAAGGCCCAGGGCGTGCCCCTGTCGGGTTTCGAGGCCCTGCGCCGGGCCCAGGTGAAATACGCCGGAACCGATGCCGCCATCGAGGTCGAGCTGGGTGAGCCCGACGCTGTCCGCGCCGCCTTCGAGGCCGCCCACCGCCGCCGCTTCGGCTTCATCGCGCCGAAAAAGGCGCTGGTGATCGAGGCCGTGTCCGTGGAAGCCGTCGGCCGCCCCCTTGGCGCCGAGGGCGGCCTGCGCGCGCGGCCGGCGAAGACCGTCCACCCGTTGCCCGTCGTGGCGGCCCGCATGGCCGGGGCTGACGTCCAGGCGCCGGTCCACGATCGCGACCAGCTGGACCCCGGCGCCGAAATCGCTGGCCCCGCCATCATTCTGGAGGCGTCGGCCACCACCGTGGTCGAGCCGGGCTGGACGGCGCGGGTGGACGACCACGACAACCTTATCCTGACCCGCACCACCCCCCTGCCGAAGCGCCACGCGGCCGGAACCGACGCTGATCCGGTGCTGCTGGAGGTGTTCAACTCGCGCTTCATGGCCGTCGCCGAACAGATGGGCCAAGCGCTGCAGAACACGGCCTATTCGGTCAACATCAAGGAGCGGCTCGACTTCAGCTGCGCGCTCTTCGACGCCGGCGGCGGCCTGATCGCCAACGCGCCGCACATCCCGGTGCACCTCGGTTCCATGGGCGAGTCGATCCGCGCTGTGGTGCGCTCGCGCGGCGACCGGCGCGATGGCCGCGGCATGAAGCCCGGCGACGCCTACATGCTGAACGCGCCCTACAACGGCGGCACCCACCTGCCCGACATCACGGTGATCACGCCCGTGTTCCTCGATGATCCGTCGGAGCCCGCCTTCTACGTCGCGGCGCGCGGGCACCACGCCGACATCGGCGGCATCACGCCGGGCTCCATGCCGCCGGATTCGAAGACGGTGATGGAGGAGGGGGTGCTGATCGACGACTTCCTGCTCATCGACCAGGGCCGCCTCTGCGAGGCCGAAACCCGGACATTGCTCGCGAGCGGCGACTGGCCGGCGCGCAACATCGACCAGAACCTGGCGGACCTGAAGGCCCAGGCGGCGGCCTGTACGCGTGGATCCGAAGAGCTGACCCGCATGGTGGGTGAGTTCGGACGCGAGGTGGTCGAGGCCTACATGGCCCACGTCCAGGCCAATGCCGAGGAGCAGGTCCGGCGCGTCATCGGCAAGCTGACGGACGGCGAATTCGCCTGCGAGACCGACGGCGGCGCGGTGGTGAAGGTGGCCATCCGGGTGGACCCCGAGGCCCGCTCGGCAGTGATCGACTTCACCGGAACCAGCGCCCAGCTCGACTCCAACTTCAACGCGCCGCTTTCGATCACGCGGGCGGCGGTGCTCTACGCCTTCCGCACCCTGGTCGACGACGAGATCCCTCTGAACGAAGGCTGCCTCAAGCCCATCGAGATCATCGTGCCGGATGGATCAATGTTGAATCCACACTTCCCCGCAGCCGTGGTCGCTGGCAACGTCGAGACCAGCCAGGTGGTCGTCGATGCGCTCTATGGCGCCCTGGGCGCGCTCGCCGGATCGCAAGGGACGATGAACAACTTCACCTTCGGCGATGCGACGCGCCAGTACTACGAAACCATCGCCGGCGGGTCCGGCGCCGGCCTCGGGTTCGACGGCGCCAGCGCGGTGCAGACCCACATGACCAACTCGCGGCTCACCGACCCTGAGGTGCTGGAAACCCGCTTCCCGGTGCTGCTGGAGGCCTTCTCGATCCGGCGCGGGTCGGGCGGCGCAGGCGCCGGGCGGGGCGGCGACGGGGTGGTGCGCCGGGTCCGGTTCCGCGAGCCCATGACCGCCGCGATCCTGTCCAACCGCCGCCGCGTAGCGCCCCGTGGACTGGCGGGCGGCGGTGACGGAAAGCCGGGCGAGAACCGGGTCGAACGCGCCGACGGCTCGGTCGAGATCCTGACCGCAACCGACCAGCGCGAGATGGCGGCCGGCGACGTCTTCGTCATCGAGACCCCCGGCGGCGGGGGGTTCGGCAAGGGGTAGCCACGGCCCCCATTCCGCGTAAGTCTCAACGGCCTTGGAACCGTCCTTGGGGGGACCGCCATGCTTGTGCTTCTGGGGATCGCGGTGGTCGTGGCGGGGTTTGTCCTGCGCCTCAATCCGCTGCTCGTCATCCTGGCCGCGGCCCTGGTCACCGGGATCATGGCGGCGGTGGGCCCTGGCGTCGGCGCGACGGCGCTCTGGGCGGCGGGGGTTTCTACCCTGGCGGCCTTCGGCAAGGCCTTCAACGAGAGCCGCTACCTGCACGTGGTCTGGCTGGTGCTGCCGGTGATCGGCCTGCTGGAGCGGGCCGGGATGCAGGAGCGGGCCAAGGCTGTCATCGGCGGGGTGAAGGCGGCGACCGCCGGCGGCGTGCTGCTGCTGTACCTGACCGTCCGCCAGGTTTCGGCGGCCCTGGGCCTGACCTCGCTGGGCGGCCATCCCCAGATGGTGCGCCCCCTGATCGCGCCCATGGCCGAAGCGGCGGCGGAGAACAGCCACGGCCCCCTGTCGGACAAGTCCCGCTACCAGGTGCGCAGCTTCGCGGCGGCGACCGACAACGTCGGCCTGTTCTTCGGCGAGGACTTCTTCGTCGCCATCGGATCGATCCTGCTGATCGTCGGCTTCCTCGAGCAGTACGGCATCAACGTGACCCCCGCGGAGCTGGCGGTCTGGGCCCTGCCGACGGCGGTGGCGGCCTTCCTGATCCATGGGGCGCGGCTGATCCTGTTCGAGCGCAGCCTGGCCCGAGCCCCCCGCGCCGCCTCTCCGGAGGCTGGCCAGTGATCACCATCCAGCACGTCTACTATGTCGTCGGCGCCCTCTTCGCCGCCTTCTCCCTGCTCTCGGCCTTCGACGCCACGAACCCCAAGCGGTTCCTGAACGCCATCTTCTGGGCCCTGATCGCCGCCTCCCTATTGTTCGGCAGCCTGCTGTCGGACCTGGCCAACGGCGTGCTGGTGGTGGCGATCGTCATCCTGGGCGGGGTCTTCGGGCTGGGGGTCAGCAAGCCCGCCACGACGTCTACCGAGGAGCGTCAGGCCGGGGCGGCGAAGCGGGGGAACTGGCTGTTCGGCCCGGTGCTGCTGGTGCCGCTGATCACCATGGTCGGGACCATCGCCTTCCTGAAGCCGGTGCAGACCGGGATGGACGGCCTCGACTCTGGGCTGAACGGCATGATCTCGGCCCTGCACGGCGCGCTGTCGCCCGTCATCGCCGAGGACAAGGCGACGGTGATCTCGCTCGCACTCGCCTGCGTCATCGCCCTGTTCGTGGCCTGGGCGTGGCTGCGGCCGCCCCTGCTGGCGCCCTTGCAGGAGGGCCGGCGGATGATGGACTCCATCGGCTGGGCCGCGCTGCTGCCGCAGCTGCTGGCCAGTCTCGGCGCCGTCTTCCTGATGGCCAAGGTCGGCGAGGTCGTGGGCGGCGCGGTGACGTCCGCCGTGCCGCTGGATGGGGCCTTCGCGGCCGTGGTCGCCTACTGCGTGGGCATGGCCCTGTTCACCATCATCATGGGCAACGCCTTCGCGGCCTTCCCGGTAATGACCGCCGCCATCGGCCTGCCGTTCCTGATCCTGAAGTTCCACGGCGACCCGGCGATCGTCTCGGCCATCGGCATGCTGGCGGGATTCTGCGGGACGCTGATGACCCCCATGGCGGCCAACTTCAACGTGGTGCCGGCTAACCTGCTGGAACTCCCGGACCGCAATTCGCCCCTGAACGGCGTCATCCGCGCCCAGATTCCCACGGCTGTGCCGCTGCTGCTGGCCAATATCGGCCTGATGTATGTCCTGGCCTTCCCCCGATGAGCACCCTCGACCTTGCCGCCGCCTCCCGCTTCGCCGCCGCCGCGCTCGGCCACATCACCCGCGAGTACCCCAACAAGCTCGATCACGTCCTGACCGGCCCGCAGGACGTGCTGTCGCCGCGCGCCCTGCACCCGATCTTCTACGGCAGCTTCGATTGGCACAGTTGCGTGCACGGCTGGTGGACGCTCTTCACCTGCTACCGGCTCTATCCCGACCTGCCCGAGGCCCACCGCATCCGCGCCGACGCCGAGGCGCTGTTCACCGAGGCCAATGTGGCGAGCGAGGTCGCCTATCTGAAACGCCCCGAGAGCCGGGGGTTCGAGCGGCCTTACGGCTGGGCGTGGCTGCTGATGCTGCAGGCCGAACTGGACCGGCACGAGAGCCCCGAGGGCCGCCGCTGGGCGCGCCATCTCAAGCCGTTGTCGGACGCCTTTGCCGACCGGTTCATGAGCTACCTGCCCCTTGCCACCTATCCGGTCCGGACGGGGACCCATTTCAATACCGCCTTCGCCATCCGGCTGGCGCTTGACTATGCCGAAGGGCGCGACGCGGCCCTGACGCGCGTTCTCCAGGCCAGCGCCGTCGACTGGTACGCCGGCGACCGCGACTGCCAGGCCTGGGAGCCGTCGCAGGACGAATTCCTGTCTCCCTGTCTGATGGAGGCGGAGTGCATGCGCCGGGTGCTGGCGCCCGAGCAGTTCCTGGACTGGCTGAGTCAGTACCTGCCCGGCCTGATGATCGGATCGCCGATCCCCGCGACCTTGGCGACGCCCGCCAGCGTGAGCGACCGCACGGACGGCAAGATCGCCCACCTGGACGGGCTGAACCTGTCGCGAGCCTGGTGCTGGCGCGGGATCGCCACGGCCCTGCCGGCCGTCCACCCCAGCCGCGATTTCGCGCTGAAGATGGCGCAGGACCATCTCGACGCGGCCCTGCCGCACGTCACGGGCGACTACATGGGCGAGCACTGGCTGGCCAGCTTCGCCCTGCTGGCGCTACTGGCCTGAAACGCCTGAGTTGGCGGCGGCCTTCGCCTCCAGCACCGCCCGGCGGCCGCCGCGCAGGCGCAGCCACATGACGATGCCGGTGATCCCCAGCACCGCCGGGGCGATGCCGCCCAGGAAGATGATCGTCTGCCAGACGAGGCTCAGCCCAACCCCGTCATGAATGCGGCGCATCAGGCGCGCCACGCCCTGGGCGGGGTCCGCCTCAGGCGGCCTGACCCTGGCCTTGCCGGTGGCGTCATCGACGGTGACCTCGACCGAGCGTTCGCCCTCGCGGAAGGTGACGGTCCACTCGGCCTTCCTGACCGTGGGCCAGGCGACCTGGGCCAGTGGCAGGCCCGGCGCCGGCCGAACGGATGCGGCGGCGGCCACGGCCTGATCGGGATCGAGCGCCGTGCGGGCCAGCGGCGCCGGGCGCGGGCCGGGTCCGCCCTGCGGCCGCGCGCCGGCCCTGCCCTTGCCGGGGCGCTCGCCGCCCGGAGCTCGGTCGCCCTCCCTGGCGGGTGACGCGCCGACGAAGGGGGCGACAGCGGCCTTCATGGTCTGGGGGAAGGAGATCCAGGCGCCGGTGAAGGACAGCACCGCCAGCGGGATGGCGACCCAGAAGCCGACGAGGTGATGCAGCTTGCCGGTGAACAGCGGCGAGCGGTTCCACTTCAGTCCGTTCAGCACCGGGCCGCGCCTCGGCCACCACAGCCACAGGCCGGTCAGGCACGAGATCAGCATCAGCCAGCCCAGCCAGCCCACCACCTTGCGCCCCACCTCGGGGATGAAGAGGTTGCCGTGCAGGACATGCATGAAGCGGCTGAAGCCGTCGGCGGACGAGCCGTGGTCCAGCACCGCCGCGGCGCCCGGATCGACCCAGACGGTGTGCTGGGGCGGGCGGCCCTTGGGCTTCGGCTTGCCCTCGAAGGACATGGGGGCGGAGACGACGATCGGATCGCCGTCGTGCTCGGGCAGCCGGATAGACGCCACCGGTTCGTCCGCGCCGAGCACCGCGCGCGCCGCGTCCGCATAGTCGGTCAGCGGCCGGTTGGGCGAGCCGGTCACGGCGAACCGCGCGGGCTCGAGCACCCGATCCAGCTGGTCATGCCAGACGAGCAGCGAGCCCGAAACGCTGAGCGGGATCAGCACAAGCGTCAGCCCCACCCCGATCCACAGGTGAACCTGGAACCAAAGGCTGCGCAGTCTGGCGGTGGTGGCGGCCATGGGGACCTCGATCTTCGGGACGCTAGTGCTTTTCGCTTGCCTAACGGTTCTGCGAATGATTATCAATTGCCCTGAGATTGAGAACCGTTCGCAGATCATGCGAACACGCCCTGGGGCCCCATCCGAATGCAGTCCATGACCACCCCCGGCGTCCGCGCCGCGGCTCGCGCCACCTTCGCCCGCGTCGGCCTGGCCAGCGCCGCGGCCGCGCTCTTCGCCCCGGCCGCCTTCGCCGAGACCGCCATGGACGCGGGGCTCGATGAAGGCCTTGACGGGGTCACCGTCGTCTCCGGTGTCACCGTCACGGCGACGCCCGAGGGCGAGGTTTCGACGGATCCGCGCATCGGCAAGCTGGTGGATGCGCCCCAGACGGTCACCGTGGTCCCCCAGGCGGTCATCGAGCAGCGCGGCGCCACCACCCTGCGCGATGTCCTGCGCAACGTGCCCGGCATCTCGATGCAGGCGGGCGAGGGCGGCGTGCCCAACGGCGACAACCTGACCATCCGCGGCTTTTCGGCGCGCACCGACATCTTCGTCGACGGGGTGCGCGATCTGGGCGGCTATTTCCGCGACAGCTTCAACCTCGAGAGCGTCGAGGTGGTGAAGGGTCCGGCATCGGCCCAGGCCGGCCGCGGCTCGACCGGCGGCATCATCAACCAGGTCTCGCGCCAGCCCCAGCTTGAGCGCTTCTTCGCCGGCAACCTGAGCGGCGGCACGGACGCCTTCGGCCGGGCGACCCTGGACTACAACCAGCCGCTGGAAGGCTGGGTCGACGGTGCAGCCCTGCGGCTAAACGTCATGTACACGACCGCCGACACGCCCGGCCGCGACTTCGCCTCTGCTGAGCGATGGGGCGTGGCGCCGACCCTGGCGTTGGGCCTCGGCACCCCGACCCGCCTGGTCATCAGCGGCTACAGCCTGACCCAGGACAATGTGCCCGACTACGGCATCCCGTGGATACCGACCACCGCGTCGGCGACCCTGGCGCCGCTGTTTGACCAGATCGCGCCCGTGCGCCGCGACACCTGGTACGGCCTCGCCCGCCGCGACTACGAGAAGACTGACACCAACATCGGCACGGTGCGCCTGGAGCACGACCTGAGCGAGGACGTGACGCTCACCCAGACCTTCCGCTTCGTCAGCGTCGACCGCAACTCCATCGTCACCGCCCCTCGCTTCGTTGCCGGGACGACCAATATCACGTCGCAGCTGCAGTCCCGCGACCAGCTGGACGAGAACTTCACCAGCCAGACCACCCTGATCGCCAACCTGGGCGAGGGCTTTGTCCGCCACGGCCTGCTGCTGGGGCTGGAGCTGATCGAGGAGAGCTCGATCAACTACGCGCGCGCCCATACCGGCGCGGCGCCGGCCGTCACGCCCTGGAACGATCCGGACCCCTACCGGGCCATCCCCAGCCCGGTGGCCCGCACCGGCGCCTTCAACGCCGCCGACTCGTCCACCGTGGCGCTCTACGCCTTCGACACCATCCGCTTCGGCGACCAGTTCGAGCTGACTGGCGGGGTGCGCTGGGACTCCTTCGACCTGACCTACAACCAGATCAACGCCGCCCACGCGCTCACTGCCCGGTTCGAGAGCAGCGACCAGGCCTTCAGCTACCGCATCGGCGCCGTCTGGCATCCCGTGGCCGACGCCAGCCTCTACGTTTCCTACGGAACCAGCTTCAATCCGTCGGCCGAGAACCTGACCCTGTCGGCCACCACCACCGCCCTGCCGCCCGAAGAAAGCGCGACTTGGGAGGCGGGCGCCAAGTGGGACATGCTGGACGGCAAACTGCTGGTTTCCACGGCTGTCTTCCGCACCGAAAAGACCAACGCCAGGACCACCGATCCCCTGACCTCGATCGTCTCGCTGACGGGCGAACAGCGGGTGCAGGGCTTCGAGCTGGGCCTGACCGGCAATATCACGCCCGGCTGGTCGATCTTCGCCGGTTACACCTACCTCGACAGCGAGATCACGGACTCCGCCAACCCGGCCGAGGTCGGCCGCGAGCTGACCAACACGCCGAAGAACAGCCTCAGCCTCTGGACCGCCTACCGTTTCCTCGGGCGCTTTGAAGTCGGCGCCGGCGGCCAGTTCGTCGACAGCCGCTTCGCCAACACCATCAACACCCGCGAGGCGGACGCCTACTGGGTCTGGGACGCCATGGCGTCGTGGGACATCAACGAGCGGGTCACCGCGCGGCTCAACGCCTACAATATCGGCGACGAGGAGTACCTCGACAGCCTGGGCGGCGGGCACGCGGTCCCCGGTCAGGCGCGATCAGCGGTGGTGTCGCTGGGCTTCAGGTTCTAGCCATGCTCCTGCAAATCCCCCAGGTCCTGAACGCCGACGAAGTGGCCCGCGCGCGCGCCATCCTGGCCACCGCGCCCTGGGCCGACGGTAGGGCCACCGCCGGCCACCAGTCGGCGCTCGCCAAGCGCAGCCTGCAGCTGCCGCAATCCAGCGACGCCGCCCGCCAGCTGGGCGCCACGGTCACCGCCGCGCTCAACCACAATCTGCTGTTCCTGTCCGCCGCCCTGCCGGCAAAGATCTTCCCGCCGCTGTTCAGTCGCTACGAGCCCAGCCACGACTTCGGCAACCATGTCGACAACGCCATCCGCGCCATGCCCGACGGCTCGGGCAGCCTGCGCACCGACCTGTCGGCGACGCTGTTCCTGTCAGATCCCGAGAGCTACGACGGCGGCGAGCTGTCGATCGACGACACCTACGGCCTGCACCAGGTGAAGCTCAGCCCCGGCGACATGATCCTCTACCCGTCCTCCAGCCTGCACCGGGTCGAGCCGGTGACGCGGGGCGAGCGACTGGCGGGGGTGTTCTGGGTCCAGTCCCTGGTCCGCGAAGATGCCAACCGCACCCTGCTCTTCGACATGGACCAGTCGATCCAGCGCGCCGCCGAAAAGCTCGGCCACGCCGACGAGACGGTGATCGGGCTGACGGGCTGCTACCACAACCTGCTGCGGATGTGGGCGGAGGTGTAGTGCCTGTCTCCCTCTCTCTTGAGAGAGGGAGGGCCCCGCGCACCGCAGGCGCGTCAGCGCCGAGGTGTTTGCGCGGGAGGGCGAGTTGCTTTCGACCGGGCGGGCGAGCCTACGACCACTTTCACTCATCCTCCGGCGTGGGCCTGCGCGGCCTGAGCCGCTCCGGCACGCCGGGACCTCCTTCCCTCAGAGAGGGAAGGAAAGTGACCTAGTCCGTCGCCGCCTGGCTGCAGGCTTCCACCAGGGCGTCGGCCAGCTGCTTGCCGGGCGCGGCCACGCTCAGGGTCTGGGCGCCGTAGCTGATGCTGACCTTGGCGGCGTTGGGAAGGAAGGCGAGTTCGGTCATGGGGGGCGGGGCTTCGGCGTCGACGCCGGGGCCGGGTGCGGTGGACTGGGCGACCAGGGCGGTGACGTGGTCATCGGCGCCGAAGGACAGGCGCTCTTCCGAGGCGATCGGCGTAAAGGTCTCGACGCGGACGAGGAACCGGGCCGGCGAGCGGGCGCAGGCGATCCTCAGATCCTCGACGCCTGCCTTGTTGTGCACCAGGGCGTAGCCGACACCGGAGACCACGGCGGTCCAGCCCTCGGCCGGCACGACCGTGGGGGTCGGCGGCGGCTCGGGCGGGTTCGCGGGCTTGCAGCCGGTGATGACCGCGGTGGCGGTGAACACGGCGGCGAAGGTGTGGATGGCGCCTCGGGTCGTCGACATGGCGACGGTTGTAACGCAGCCGGGCGCCGTTGGTTACCGAAAGCTTAACGGGGTTGAATTCGAGGGTTAACTTTCCCCCGTGAGGGCCTGCCCGTTAACGCCTCAATCGTCGTCCATCTTGAGCGCCGCGATGAAGGCTTCCTGGGGGATCTCCACCTTGCCGAACTGGCGCATGCGCTTCTTGCCGGCCTTCTGCTTGTCCAGCAGCTTGCGCTTGCGGCTGGCGTCGCCGCCGTAGCACTTGGCGGTGACGTCCTTGCGCAGGGCGCGGACGGTTTCGCGGGCGATGATCTTGCCGCCGATGGCCGCCTGGATCGGAATCTGGAACAGGTGCGGGTTGATGAGGTCTTTCATCTTCTCGACCATGCCGCGGCCGCGCGTCTCGGCGCGATTGCGGTGGACCAGCATGCCGAGCGCGTCGACCGGCTCGGAATTGACCAGGATGGACATCTTCACCAGGTCGCCGACCCGGTGGCCGATGATCTCGTAGTCGAAGGAGGCGTAGCCCTTGGAGACGCTCTTCAGGCGGTCGTAGAAGTCGAAGACGACCTCGTTCAGCGGCAACTCGTAGACCACCAGCGCGCGGGAGCCGACGTAGGAGAGCTCCTTCTGCTCGCCGCGGCGGTCCTGGCACAGCTTGATCACCGAGCCGAGGTACTCGTCGGGCGTCAGGATGGTGGCCTTGATCCAGGGCTCGGCGATGGTCTCGATGGCCATGACGTCGGGCATGTCGACGGGGTTGTGGAGATCCATCTCCGATCCGTCGCGCAGCTTGATCTTGTAGACCACCGACGGCGCCGTCGCGATCAGGTCGAGGTCGAACTCGCGGCTCAGGCGCTCCTGAATGATCTCCAGGTGCAGCAGCCCCAGGAACCCGCAGCGGAAGCCGAAGCCCAGGGCGGCCGAGCTTTCCATCTCGTAGGAGAAGCTGGCGTCGTTCAGCTTCAGGCGGCCGATGGCGGCGCGCAGGTCGTCGAAGTCCGCGGCGTCGACCGGAAACAGGCCGCAGAACACCACCGGCTGCACATCCTTGAAGCCGGTCAGGGCGGTGGCGGTGGGCTTCCGGTCGTCGGTGATGGTCTCGCCGACCGCGGCGTGGGCGACTTCCTTGATCGAGCCGGTGAAGAAGCCGATCTCGCCGGGGCCCAGGGCGTCCACGTCGGTGGCCTTGGGGTGGAAGACCCCCACCTTGTCGACCTTGTAGACCGCGCCGGTCTGCATCATCCGCACGGTCTGGCCGGCCCGCAGGTGGCCGTCGAAGACGCGGATCAGCACGACCACGCCCAGGTAGGCGTCATACCAGGCGTCGACCAGCAGCGCCTTCAGCGGCGCGTGGGCGTCGCCCTTCGGCGGCGGCAGGCGGGTGACGATGGCCTCAAGCACGTCGGGAATGCCGATGCCGGACTTGGCGGAACAGAGGACGGCCTCTGACGCGTCGATGCCAATGACGTCCTCGATCTGCTGGCGCACCCGCTCCGGCTCGGCGGCCGGCAGGTCGATCTTGTTGAGGACCGGGACGATCTCGTGGTTGTTGTCGATGGCCTGGTAGACGTTGGCGAGCGTCTGGGCCTCGACCCCTTGCGAGGCGTCCACCACCAGGATCGAACCCTCGCAGGCGGCGAGCGAGCGGGAGACCTCGTAGGCGAAGTCCACGTGGCCCGGCGTGTCCATCAGGTTGAGGACGTAGTCCAGCCCGTCCCTGGCCCGATAGTTCAGGCGCACGGTCTGGGCCTTGATGGTGATCCCGCGCTCCTTTTCGATGTCCATGTTGTCCAGGACCTGGGCGGTCATCTCACGCGCGGTGAGGCCGCCGGTCGTCTGGATCAGACGGTCGGACAGGGTGCTCTTGCCGTGGTCGATGTGCGCCACGATCGAGAAGTTGCGGATGCGGTCGAGAGGGGTGGTCATGTGGGCTGCGCGACTAGCACGCGGCCCCTGTTCCGCCAAGGCTTGGGGCGGCCGCCGCGGCATCGGGCCAGGAAATGGCGGGGGCGGTGGAACCAAGCTGGGCAGTAGCGCTTATCATCGAACGCGGTTACCGATTCAGGGGAAGGGCCTCGCCTTATCGCGGCCCCAGTCCCGGCCCAGCGTCCCCGTGGGCCTCAACCATTCAAGGAGCACCGGCAATGGACCGTCGCAAAGTCATTCTCACCGGCGCAGCCGCAGCCGTCGGCGCGGCCGCCGCGCCTTCGTCGCTGTGGGCCGCCCCGGACTACCAGACCCCCCAGGAAAGCACCTACTCGCGCGATGAAGTGCTGCGCGCCGGCTCCGACGCGCTGGGAGTCACCGCCGAGGCGGTGGCCGGGGCCATCGAGCGCATCGCCCGCGACTACGGCGACAACCCCACCGCCTACATCGCCGGCGAAGAAGGCTCGGGCGCCATCGTGGCCGGCCTGCGCTACGGCAAGGGCCTGCTCTACATGCGCGGCCACGAGCCGCAGACCGTCTACTGGCGCGGCCCGTCGGTGGGCTGGGACTGGGGCGGCAACGCCAGCCGGGTCTTCACCCTCTGCTACGGCCTGTCGGCGCCGGAGATGATCTATCGTCGCTACCCCGGCGTGGACGGCTCGGCCTATCTGGTGGGCGGCCTGGGCGTGAACTACCAGAAGGCGGACGACATCACGCTCGCCCCCATCCGCGCGGGCGTCGGCCTGCGCCTGGGCGCCAATGTCGGCTATCTGGCCTATTCGCGGACCAAGAAGCTCCTGCCCTTCTAGGCCTCAGAGCCCTCGAAGGTGAGACCGGACGGCGGCGGAGCAATCCGCCGCCGTTCTGCTGTCAGGGCGCCTTCAGGATTCTGGGGGCCGGTCCAGCCGGACGGCCAGGAGCAGCGCCGCCCCGCACAGCGCGGGCACGACGAAGATAGGGTCCCAGGAACGCGTGGCGGAGAGCGAACTCAGGAAGAAGGTTAGCGCGCTGAACAGCAGCCAGCCCATGCCCAGCGCCGCACAGGTGATCCTCAGCGCACCACCGCCCGACCGCGCCTGGACGAACAGGATCAGGTAGATCGCGGGCGTGGTCATGAGCACGAAGGCCAGCCCCATCAGGCGTATGCCCAGCGGGATGGGGGCCGCCGGCACAAACATGACCCACAGGGCCGCGGCCCCGAACAGGGCGAACCAGGCCGCTATGACGGTCAGGGCGGCCACGCCGGCCCGGAAGCTCAAAGGCTGGGTCTTGAACCAGTCCACCTCAGCTCCGCAGCTTGCCGCCGACGGCCTTCTCGACGGCTGCGACGATCTTGGCGGACAGGGCCTCGATATCGGCGTCGGTCAGGGTGGCGTCGCGGGGCTGGATCGTCACCTCGATTGCGATGGACTTGGAGCCCTCGGGCACGCCTTGGCCGCGATAGACGTCGAAGACGCGGGCGTCGGCGATCAAGGCCTTGTCCACCGACAGGGCGGCGCGGACGATGTCGCCCGCCGCCTTGTCCTCATCCACCAGGAAGGCGAAGTCGCGCGACAGCGGCATGAAGGGTGACAGGCTCAGCGCCGGCTTGGTCTTGGTGGGCTTGGCCTTGGGCGCGGGGATGGCGTCCAGCACCACCTCGAAGCCATAGACCGGCCCATCGGCGTCCAGCGCCTTGAGGATGCGCGGGTGCACTTCGCCGAACTCCACCAGGGTGGTCTTGGGGCCCAGCTGCACCGAAGCCGAGCGGCCGGGGTGCCAGATGTCGCGCGCCCGTCCCTGCACCAGCTGCACCGCGCCCATGTTGGCGCCAAGCTGTTCCAGCAGCGCCATGACATCGGCCTTGAGCGCAAACAGGGGATCGTCGCCCTTGCCGTCCCAGCGGCGGGTCTTCGAAGGCGTCATCACGCCGGTGACCGCCTGGCGCTGATCCGTGGGGCCGTCGCCAAGGTAGAAGGGCCCCACTTCGAACAGCATGACGCCCGGGAAGCCCCGGTCGGCATTCCGCTGCACCGCCTCGATCAGGCCGGGCAGGGCGGTGGGCCGCATGCAGTCGAGATCCGCCGCAATGGGATTGTCGACCACCAGGGCGTCGGCGCCGCCGCCGAACAGGGTGGCCGTCTCGCGCCTGGTGAAGGACCAGGTGACGGCCTCCTGCCAGCCGGCCGCGGCCATGGCCCGTCGCGCGATGCGGGCGCGGGCCTGCAGCGGCGTCAGCACGCCGCGGGCGGCGATGGCCGAGTCGGGCAGGGGCGTGGACGGCAGGGCGCCGAAGCCCTCGATGCGGGCCACCTCCTCGACCAGGTCCGCCTTGCCGTCGACGTCGCGGCGCCAGGACGGGGCCTGAACGTTCACCGCCCCGGCGTCGTCGGCGATGACGTCGAACCCAAGCGCGGCCAGAATCTCCAACGTGCGCTTGCGCGGCACGTCGAGACCCGAGAGCTGCTTCACATAGGCCGGGTCGAAGTCGAAGGGCTCGGGCCGCGTCAGGCCCTTGCCCGCGACCACGACGTCGGACGCCTCGCCGCCGCAGACCTCCAGGATCATGGCGGTGGCCAGCTCGAGGCCCGGGACCACGAAGTCCGGGTCCACGCCGCGGGCGAAGCGGTAGGCGGCGTCGGAATTCACGTTCAGCTCGCGTGTTGTCTGGGCTGTACGGAGCGGATCGAACCAAGCGCTTTCGACGAAAACATCAACGGTTTCATCCGAGACGGCCGTTGACTGACCGCCCATCACGCCGCCCAAGCCAATCACACCCGACTCGTCCGTGATCACGCAGGTATTCAAGGTTGTCATGTAGAGGCTGCCATCGAGCCCCATGACGCTCTCGGGCCGTGGCGGCGTCACCGCACCGCCTTCGACTACGAACCGCTCCATCTTTGCGAGGCGAGCTTCGATGACATCGCCCTTCAATTTGGCCGCGTCATAGACGTGCAGCGGCCGGGCGCGGTCGTAGGAGACGTAGTTGGTGATGTCGACCAGCGCCGACTTGGGATTGATGCCGATGGCCTTCAGCCGCGCCTGCAGCCACTTGGGCGACGGGCCGTTCTGCACGCCCCGGATAAGCCGGCCGGAGAAGGTCGGGCACGCGTCGCCGTCGACCTTGATGGTGATCGGGCAGGGGAAGCTCCCCTTCACCGCCTTGGGTTCGCGGTCGATGCGCTTGCCGATTCCGGCGGCGGCCAGGTCGCGGGCGATGCCGTTGACGCCCAGCCAGTCGGGGCGATTGGGGGTGACCTCAAAGTCGATCACCGGCTCGGCGGCGAAGACGTCGGAGGCGGGCGTGCCGACGGCGAGGTCGTCCGACAGCTCAAGGATGCCGTCGGCGTCGGTGTCCAGCTCCAACTCGGCGCCCGAGCACAGCATGCCGTTCGACACCACGCCGCGCACGGGCTTCTCGACCAGCACCATGCCGTTGGCCGGGATGGTGGCGCCGATGGGGGCGTAGATGGTGGTCAGGCCCGGCCGCGCGTTGGGCGCGCCGCAGACGATCTCCTTGCGGCCGTCGACGGTGTCGACCTGGCAGACCCGCAGCTTGTCGGCGTTGGGGTGCTGGACCGCCTCGACGATCCTGGCGACCGTGAAGGGCGCAAGCTTGGCGCCGGCGTCGATGACCTCCTCGACTTCCAGCCCGGCCATGGTCATGGCCTCGGCCACCTCGGCGATGGAGGCTGAGGTTTCCAGGTGATCCTTCAGCCAGGACAGGGTGAACTTCATGACGGGGACCAGATCAGGCTGAGGAGGACTTGGGTGAAGATGAAGAGATAGGCCGTGCCCGATAGCCACAGCGAGATGGTGAAACGCACGGTGCGGGCGCGGACCAGCTTCAGCCCGTAGGCGGCGATCGCCTGGGGTTCGGAGCGCTCCGGCGTGGCGCGCGGGCCGAACAGCCACAGGCAGGTGCAGAGCAGGCCGACCGCCAGCACCAGCTGGATCACCGCGAAGGACCCGATCAGGCCCAGTCCCGGCTTCTCCGACAGATAGAGCGCGAAGGCGGCGAAGATGGAGTCCGCCGTCATCAGGCCGACGGCGCGGTCGGCGATGCGGTCCAGCGCTGCTTGGCAATGCTCGCACACGCCCCCGTGCCCGCCGCGCTCCCCCAGCAGGGCCTCATCATAGGCGGCGCGGTCGGCCGGGTGAGCCGGCACGCCGAGCAGCGCGGTCATGATCGGCGCGCGGGCCATGTCAGGAGAGCCCGCTCGACGCATTGGGGGCCTGGAAGGCGCCGAAGCCGTAGTGGTCCAGCCAGCGGGTGTCGCCGGCGAACATGTCGCGCAGGTCCGGCGGGCCGTACTTGAGCATGGCCAGGCGATCGACGCCCATGCCGAAGGCGAAGCCCTGGTATTCGTCCGGATCGATGCCGCACTGGCGCAGCACATTGGGATGCACCATTCCGCAGCCCAGCACCTCCAGCCAGTCGTCGCCCTGGCCCACGCGCACCTCGCCGCCCGAGCGGTCGCAGCGCACGTCCAGTTCGGCGGACGGTTCGGTGAAGGGGAAGTGGTGGGGGCGGAAGCGGGTGGTCACCGCCTCGGTCTCGAAGAAGCGGGCGATGTACTGCTCCAGCGTCCACTTCAGGTGACCCATGTGGATGCCCTTGTCGATCACCAGGCCTTCGATC